>JAUJLZ010000162.1 GCA_030447125.1 Acidimicrobiales bacterium | reverse complement strand
CTTTCGGACAGTGGCTTTTGAGGCCACCATGTCTGCCATTCCATCACCCGGGCGACGGGCGGTCATGGTACCTGCGGGCCGTGGGGTCCCCCCGGAGTTGACCCACGTCGTCAGCCGGTCACCCCTGGGACGAGCAGATGAAACCTCCCGAGCAGTTGCCTGGTCAGACCCTTTCACACCACGCGGAGAGGGGCAGGAGTGCTCGCGTTCATTTTTCCAGGTCAGGGCTCGCAGCGACAGGGGATGGGTCAGCCGTGGCTTGGTCACGCTTCGTGGTCGGTTGTCGACAAGGCCTCGGAGAGCCTCGGCGCCGACCTCGCCCACCTGCTGCTCGACGCCGACGCCGACGAACTGGTGGCCACCGACAACGCCCAGTTGGCCACCTACGTGACCAGCCTGGTGGCCCTCGATGCCCTGGCCAGGGCGGGCGTGGTCCCTTCGGCCTGTGCCGGGCACAGCCTGGGCGAGTACAGCGCCCTCACCGCTGCCGGCAGTCTCTCCCTGGCCGACGGCCTGGCCCTGGTGCAGGCCCGGGGACAGGCCATGCAGCGAGCGGCCGAGGGCCGGCCCGGCACCATGGCCGCCGTGCTCGGCCTCGACGACGACGTGGTCGAAGAAGCCTGTCGTGAGGCTGGCGGTGAGGTGTGGGTGGCCAACCTCAACGCCCCGGGCCAGGTGGTGATCTCGGGAGCACCGGACGCCGTGGCCGTGGCCGGCAAGGCTGCCCGGGTGCGCGGCGCCCGGCGGGTCCTGCCCCTGGCCGTGAGCGGCGCCTTCCATACGCCGTTCATGGCGGCGGCGGGCGAGGCCCTCGACGAGGCCTTGGAGGCCGCCGCGCTGGCGGCACCGAACGTGGCGGTGGTGGCCAACGCCGACGCCACTCCCCACCACCAGGCCGGGGTGTGGGCCGGTCTCCTGCACACCCAGCTCTGCAGCCCCGTGCGCTGGCGCCAGAGCGTCGAGCGCCTGGCCGAGGACGGCGCCACCACCCTGGTCGAAGTGGGCCCGGGCGGCGTCTTGTGCGGCCTGGCCCGACGGACCCGGCCCGACATCCCGGCGGTCTCGGTCTCAACTCCCGAGGAGGTCGAGCGCCTGGCTGAGGCGGTACCGCAGGCGCCCGCTCCCCCGCCTGCGGCCCCGGAGGGAGAGCACCTGCACATGTCGGAGCGCCTCGTGGTCAGCCCCGCCGCCGGCGTCTTCTCACCGGCCGAGCGCTGGCGGGAGAACCTCACCGGCAGTCGGGTCGAGGTGGGCGAGGTCCTGGGCACGGTGGGCACCGAGGAGATCCGCAGCAGCTTCGCCGGCGTGGTCATGGGCATCATCGCCCACGACGGCGAGCAGCTCTTGCCCAGCCAGCCCATCGCCTGGCTGCGCACGGCGTGACGGCGGATGCATCGGGGGCGAGCCTGACCGGGGTGGCGGTCGTCGGGTGGGGCGTGGCCTTGCCCGAGACCACGGTGACCAACGCCGACCTGGAAGCCCGTCTCGACACCAGCGACCAGTGGATCACCGAGCGCACGGGCATTCGCGAACGCCGGGTCGGCGGCACGACCGGCCAGCTGGCCGCCGCCGCCGCCCACCAGGCGCTGGTGGCGGCCGAGGCATCCCCGGCCTCGGTGGACCTGTTGGTGCTGGCCACCTCCACCCCCGACCAGCAGCTGCCGGCCACGGCGTCGACGGTCCAAGACGCCCTCGGGCTGCGCTGCGGAGCCTTTGACGTCAACGCCGCCTGTTCGGGTTTCGTCTACGCCCTGGTCGCCGGCGCGGGCATGACCGCCATGGGCGCCCGCCGGGTCCTGGTCGTGGGGGCCGACGTCATGAGTCGGGTCACCGATCAGCAGGACCGCGGCACCGCCGTGCTCTTCGGCGACGGGGCCGGAGCGGTGGTCCTCGACGCGGTGGAGGGCCCGGGCCAGCTCCTCGGTTGGGACCTGGGCTCCGACGGCAGCCTGCGCCACCTGCTCCAGGCTGACGTCGGGGGCTACATCACCATGGTGGGCAAGGAGGTCTTTCGCCGGGCCGTGCGGGTGATGGTGGACTCCTCGGAGGCCGCCCTGGCCCGGGCCGGGCTCACCGCCGACGACGTCGACCTGCTCGTGCCCCACCAGGCCAACACCCGCATCATCATCGCTGCCTGCGAGCGGCTGGGGATCCCCATGGAGCGCACGGCCTCGGTCCTGGACCGCACCGGCAACACCTCGGCGGCATCGATCCCCCTGGCCCTCGGCGATGCCGCCACCACCGGGCGCCTGTCCAAGGGCGACATCGTCCTGCTGGTCGGCTTCGGCGCTGGCATGACCTGGGCCAGCACCGTCCTACGATGGGGCCCGTGACCAACCCTGATCGTCCGACCGACGGTCGCGTCGTGCTGGTCACCGGGGGCAACCGCGGCATCGGCCTCGCCTGTGCCCGCCGCTTCGCCGACCTGGGTGACCGGGTGGCCGTCACCCACCGCACGTCGATGGCCGACGACGAGCGACTCCTGCACGTGCGCTGCGACGTCACGTCGACCAAGGAGGTCGACGCCGCCTTCGCCGAGGTGGAAGAGCGTCTCGGCCCGGTGGAGGTGGTGGTGTCCAACGCCGGCACCACCCGGGACACCCTGCTCATGCGCATGAGCGAGGACGCCTTCACCGAGGTCCTCGACGCCAACCTGGCGGGCGCCTTCCGGGTGGCCAAACGGGCCACCGGACCGATGATGCGGGCTAGGCGTGGGTGTCTGATCTTCGTGTCGTCGGTGGTGGGGATGAGCGGAGCCGCGGGCCAGGCCAACTACGCCGCCTCCAAGGCCGGCCTGGTGGGCCTGGCCCGGTCGCTGGCCCGGGAGCTGGGATCGCGGGGCATCACGGCCAACGTGGTGGCGCCGGGACCGATCGAGACCGACATGACCGCAGCGCTCACCGAGGCTCGCCGGGCGGAGCTGTTGGCGGCGGTCCCACTCAAGCGCTTCGCCGCTCCGGCCGAGGTGGCCGGCGCCGTGGCCTTCCTCGCCTCGCCCGAGGCCGCCTACGTCACCGGCGCGTTGCTGCCGGTCGACGGCGGGCTCGGCATGGGCCATTGAGCACCCGAGTGCCTTTCCGCCGCTGTCGGGCAATACTCGACCGGCCCTGTCCACGCCGGGGATCCGGCGCTGAGGGTTACCCCACGATGACCATGAACACCATCTCGGCCAGGGTGCCGACTGACCAGGGAGAGCCACATGGCCGATGACACGTTCGACAAGTTCCGGGAGTGCGCCGTCGAGGTGCTGCAGGTGACCCCTGAGCAAGT
The DNA here is from genome assembly GCA_030447125.1 of Acidimicrobiales bacterium. The sequence goes on along the minus strand of JAUJLZ010000162.1, from coordinate 1,891 downwards.
GACCATGGAGGCCAGCTTCAGCGACGACCTCGACGCCGACAGCCTCGACCTGGTCGAGCTGGTGATGGCCCTGGAAGAGGCCTTCGACATCGAGGTTCCCGAAGAGGACCTCGAAGGCGTCGAGACCGTGGGCCAGGCGTACAAGATGGTCGAGGCGAAGCTCGCTCCATGAGGAACCGGACATGGTGAACGAGCAGGGTGGGTTGAAAGCATGAACGGTCGGCGTGTCGTGGTCACCGGCCTCGGCGTGGTCGCCTCCTGTGGCGTGGGTCCCGCCGCCTTCTGGGACGGACTCCTGGCCGATCCGCCCCGGGGCGAGCGCCGCATCAGCGACTTCGACCCCAGTCCCTGGCTCGGCCCCAAGGAGGCTCGGCGCACCGACCGCTTTGCCCAGTTCGCCGTGGCCGCGGCGGCCATGGCGCTCGACGATGCCGGGCCCCTGGGCGCCGACCCCGATCGCTGCGGTGTGATCATCGGCAGCGGCGTGGGTGGCCTGGAGACGCTGGAGAAGCAGATCGTCATCTGCCACACCAAGGGGCCCCAGCGGGTGTCGCCCTTCCTGGTCCCCATGATGATGGCCAACGCCGGGGCGGCGAGCGTCTCCATGCGCTTCGGCTGGCGGGGGCCGTGCGAGACCCCGGTCACCGCTTGTGCCGCGGGCACCCACGCCATCGGCAACGCCGCCCGGTTGGTGGCGTCGGGCATCATCGACGCCGCCCTGACCGGGGGCACCGAGGCCGCCCTCACGCCCGCCGGCATCGCCGGCTTCACCAACATGACCGCCCTGTCCAGCTCGGGGTTGTCCCGGCCCTTCGACATCGGTCGCGACGGCTTCGTGATCGCCGAGGGCGGTGCCGTGCTGGTGATCGAGTCACTCGACGGCGCCCGGGCGCGAGGGGCGCGCATCTACGGCGAGGTCCTGGGCTCGGCCAGCACCGCCGATGCGCACCACATCACCGCCCCCGACCCGGGAGGAGGCGGTGCCATGCGCTGCATGGAACTGGCCCTGGCCGACGCCGGGATGACCACGGGCGACATCCGCCAGATCAACGGCCATGGCACCTCGACGCCACTCAACGACGCGGCCGAGGCCGAGGCCATCGCCAAGGTCTTCGGCTCGCCCGGTCCCCCGCTCACCTCCACCAAGGGCGTCACCGGACACGCCCTGGGGGCCGCCGGCGCTCTGGAAGCCGCAGCCGTGCTCCTGTCGATGGACCGCCGCCTGATCCCGCCCACCGCCGGTCTGGTCACCCTCGACCCCGACGTGACCATCGACGCCGTCATGGGCGCCCCCCGCCCCTGGGAGCCGGGTCCCACCCTGTCGAACAGCTTCGGCTTCGGCGGCCACAACGGCTGCCTGGTGCTGGCCCCACCCCCCGACGCCTGACCCCATCGTGGGCACTGGGGCCGGCCCAGCCTGCACCGCTACCCACAATGGCGACGCGAGTGAGGGTGAGACCTAGCAGTCGGCTACGAGGATGAACAGCAGGCTGGCTTCGCAGGCCAACTCGCCCCCCACGGTGGCCCGACCCTGGCCCTTGCCCGCCCGCGACGACATCCGGCCCAGCTCGACGGCGAGCTCGAGGGTGTCACCGGGCTCGACCTGACGGCGGAAGCGGGCGGCGTCGATGCCGCCGAAGAGCACCAGGCGCCCGGCGAAGCGCTGATCGGCCAGCACGGCGCAGGCGCCCACCTGGGCGAGCGATTCGATCATGAGCACGCCGGGCAGCGTGGGCCGCCCGGGGAAGTGCCCGGCGAAGAACGGCTCGTCGCCGCTGAGGCGCCAACTCCCGCGCGCCGAGCTTCCCGGTTCGACGTCGTGGACCTCGTCGAGGAGGAGGAACGGCGCCCGGTGGGGCAGCCAGTCGGTGGGGTCGGCCATCACGCGTCC
>JAUJLZ010000161.1 GCA_030447125.1 Acidimicrobiales bacterium | reverse complement strand
CCCACGTTGGCCCACTCGTCGTCGACCACGACGACCTTGGCGTGCATCATCGTCTGCTCGTACTCGAACACCCGCACCCCGGCCTCGAGCAAGGCAGTGTACGAACGTCGTCCGACCCGGCGGGCCAGTTCCTTGTCGATGTGGGAGCCGTTCACCAACAACCGCACGTCGACCCCTCGCGCGGCGGTGGCGACCAGGGCGTCGATCACCCCCCGTCGAGGGCCGAAGTACGCCGTGGTGATCCACACCCGCCGCCGGGCCCCGAGCACGGCCGCGAGCAGCACGGTCTCAGCCGTGGACGCCCCATGCACGGGCGAGCTGCGGGCCACCTGCACGGCGACCCCGTCGTCGAAGGACTCCAGCTCCGGGAGGTGGGTCCCGTTGAGGAAATGATGGGTGGCCTCGTTCCAGTTCTCGATGAAGGCGCCGAGTACGTCGCGCGCCGCCGGCCCTTCGATGCGCAGGTGGGTGTCCCGCCAGTACCCCGGACCTTCGGCGTCGCCGATCCACTCGTCGGCCACCCCGAAGCCACCGCTGAACGCCACCCGTCCGTCGACCACCAGGATGCGGCGGTGCATGCGGTTGTTGAACTGGTGGGCCTTGTACCAATGCGGCGCCCGGAACCAGGAGAAGTTCACCCCCGCTTGTTCCATCTCGGGAACGAGGCTGCGTTCGATCTTGGCCGAGCCGTAGGCGTCCAGCAGGACGTTGACCTCCACGCCCGCCCTCGCTCGCTCACAGAAGGCGGCGGCGAAGGCCGTGGCCGTCTCGCCCTTCCAGAAGATGTAGTTGCAGAAGTCGACGGTCTCTCGGGCCGAGCTCACCGCGTCGAGCATCCCGCTGATGATCTCATCCCCGTTGCGCAGCACCGCCACCCGGTTCCCCTGGCGCAGCGGGGCCGAGCATGCCGCCTCCATCCACCGGGAGAAGGCCGCCGTGCCGGGGGGGCTCGGGTCGGCGAACTCCGTGGTCGCGCCCGCCTGGCGCCGATACTGCGCTGCCTGGGCGGCGTACAGCCCCGCCGTCACCGCTAGTGCGGCCCCGACGACCTTGGGCACCAGGCGCACCGACACCAACTCCCTAGGGGACAACTCGTGACCCAGGATCATCGGACGCGACGATGCCCGGGCCGCAGCCCGGGCATCGGTGCTCTTGGGAGCGGGTGCTCACCCGCCGAACTGGCCGCCACCTGCCTGGCGCATCGGGTCCTGCTCGCCACTGCCGGTCTTGGGCAAACCCCCCAGCTCGCGGTGCCCGCCCTGGGTCTCGCTGGTGTCCTCGGCATCGGAGTGAGGATGGGCCATCACGTCGTCGAGCTTGGCCTCGAGGTCGTCGGGCATGTCCATGGTGGGCGGAGGCTGACTGTCACTTCGCAGCGGTTCACCCTCGTTCTCCCGGCGGGGGTCGGTGGGCGACTGGCTGGTCCACGACTGGTTGCGCTGCTGGTCGGTTCTCACATCTTCGTCGGCCAGGGGCGAGTCCAGCGTCTTCGCCGTCCCCGACTTCCCCGGCTCTTCGGCCGGCTCGTGGGTTTGATCGTCACCAGCGACGTGGGTGGTCTCCATGCCGGTCTGCATGTTCTTCTCCATGGCTGCCTCTTTCCCTCGGCGGACGTGCTAGGTGTTCTTCCCACCGAGCGATGGCGAGAAACTCGGGCCGCCAGCCAGCAGCTCCAGCAGGGTGCGCACCCCCACCCCGGTGGCGCCCTTGACCACGGCACCGTCGTCCTCGTCGGAGCGCGATGGGCCGGCGATGTCGAGGTGCACCCAGGGCACCTCGCCCACGAACTCCTTGAGGAACAACCCGGCGGTGAGCGCCCCGGCACTGCGGCCGCCGATGTTCTTCAGATCGGCCACCTCGGAGTCGAGCTGCTTGCGGTACTCCTTGGGCAGGGGCAGCGGCCACGCCGGCTCTCCTGCCCGTTCGGCCGCCGAGCGGACCTCGCCGATGAGGCCCTCATCGGTCCCCATCACGCCGGTGATCTTGGCGCCCAGGGCCACGATGCAGGCGCCGGTCAGGGTGGCCAGGTCGATGATGGCGTCGGGCTGTTCCTCGACCGCCAGGGCCAGGCCGTCGGCCAGCACCAGGCGGCCTTCGGCGTCGGTGTTGAGCACCTCGACGGTGGTCCCGTTGCGGGTCTTGAGCACGTCGCCGGGCTTGATGGCCCGGCCCCCCGGCATGTTCTCGGTGGCGGGCACGAAGCCGATCACCTTCACCGACGGGGCCAGTGCGGGCAGGGCCGACATGGCGCCGATGACGGCCGCGCCGCCCCCCATGTCGGTCTTCATGGCCATCATCCCCTCGGCGCTCTTGATCGACAGGCCGCCGGAGTCGAAGGTGATCCCCTTGCCCACCAGGGCGACGGTGCGGGTGGCGGCGGGAGGGTCGTAGGTGAGCTTGATCAGCCGACATGGCTCCATCGAGCCCTGGGCCACACCCAACAGCCCCCCCAGTCCGAGGTTGGCCGCCTCGACCTCGTCGACGATCTCCACCCCGAGGCCCTCTCGCTCGGCCATCTCCGAGGCACGCTCGGCCAGGTCGGACGGGCTGAGGGAGCCGGCGGGCTCGTTGACCAGGTCCCGAGCCAGGCAGACGCCGGCGACCACGGCACGGGCCCGCTCGAGGTCGGGCGTGAGGGCCTCTGCCTCCGTAGCCACGACGGTGAGGCCCTCCAGCCGGCACGGATCGGGGTCGGACTTGTAGCGGGTGAAGCGGTAGGCGGCCAGCGCCGCTCCCTCGACCACCGCTCGTGTGGCCAGACCCCGATCGCCGCCGGCCGGCAGCGCGTCGAGCAGGGTGGTGGCGAGTGACCGCCGCTTCCAGGTGGCCCGCACCAGGGCGGCGGCGGCTCGGCGGAGCACGTCGGCGTCGACTTCGTCCGCCGGTCCCACACCGACGACCACGACCGACTCGGCGCCGTCCTGCGGTCCGGCCAGCGTCGCCGTCTCGCCCACCTTGCCCTCGAAGCCCCGGGCCTCGAGTTGGGCGACATCGATGCCGTGGCCGTCGTGGCCGTCGCCCACCAGCACCGGGCCCTTGGCCACGGGGACGCCGAGCACGTCGACGCCATCGGGAACCTCGGGAGCGAGGGACACGGGCAGGGTCATCAGGCTTCCTCCGCTTCGTCGGCGCACGTCGTCCGCCTCAGGGCGGACCCGCCCGACACTACTGACCTACGAGCGCCCGCCACCGCCTGGTGGGACGACCCCGTCGCCCGAACGCACCGGCTGCGGTCACCGCCGCCAGCACGGGGGCGGTGGCCTGGTGGCGCAAGACCAGGCGCCGCGGGCTGCGCTTGACCGCCCACCAGGTCCGCCAGCCGGGGAGGCCGACGCTGCGGTAGACGGCGGGGTGGACCAACGAGTCGAACATGATCTCGATGAGCAGGGGCGCGACGTGGCGGACGAGGAAGCGCTCGCGCCGGGGAGCGGCGGCCACCAGCTCGGGCAACACGGTGCGGGCGAAGGCCAGGTGGCGGGCCTCCTCCTGGCGGTGGTAGCGGTTGACCTCGGCCAGGTAGGGGTCGGTGCCGGCGTGCTCGGCCATGCGCTTTTGGATGAGGTCGGGGATCTCCTCGCCGGCCAGCACCAGCACGTCCATGAGCAGCGGGCGCCCGAGGATGACGTCGCGCACGACCCGGTGCTTGACGAAGCCGAGCACCCCTCGCTCGAAGGGGTTGCGGGCCGAGGACCCGATGCTGGCCAGCAGGCTGATGAACAGCCGGGAGTGACGGGTCTCTTCCCCCAGCTCGTGGAGCAGGTAGACGATGCGGGGGTCGGTGAGATCGTCCGCCTTGGACATCTGCAGGCTGAACCCGGCGGTGAGGACGGCCTCGAAGCGGGTGCCCTCGTCGGCGATGGAAGCGACCTCCTCCCGGGAGAGGCGAACCCGCTGCTCGTCGGTCAGGTCGAGGTCGAGACCGGCCACGCTGAGGAGCTCGTCGGCGAGGAGGCGACCGTCGCCCAGCTCGCCGGGAAGCTCGACCTCGGGCTCGATCACCCGCCGGGCCGAGACCTGCGACAGGCGCCCGACCGACTCGTCGACGTGCCTGCCACCGAAGCGTGTACCAGCGATGGCTGCCATCGCTGCTGATGATACGCCCAGGCGGGCTCGCAACTGCCGTCGCTAGCCTCAACCCATGGGCTACCTCGACGCGGTGGGGGAGCGGGTGGTCGTCTTCGACGGGGCCACCGGCACCAACCTCCAGCTCCGCGAGCTGGGCCCGGACGACTTCGGGGGACCGGCCCTGGAGGGCTGCAACGAGATCCTGGCCGTCACCCGCCCCGACGTGGTGGCCGACCTGCACACCTCGTTTCTCGAGGTGGGCTGCGACGTGATCGAGACCAACACGTTCGGCGCCTTCGCCATACCGCTGGGCGAGTACGGCATCGAGGACCGCACCGAGGAGCTCAACCTGGCTGCGGCCCGCATCGCCCGCTCGGCCGCCGACGACTACGCCACGCCCGACCGTCCCCGCTGGGTGGCCGGCTCGATGGGGCCGGGAACCAAGTTCCCGTCGCTGGGCAACATCGCCTTCGCCGACCTGCGCGACGCCTACCAGATCCAGGCCGCCGCCCTTCTTGAGGGCGGGGTCGACCTGCTCATCATCGAGACCGTGTTCGACCTGCTCCAGGCCAAGGCGGCCATGATCGCCTGCCGGCGGGCGATGGCCGCAGCCGGCCGTAGCGTGCCCCTGCAGGTCCAGGTCACCATCGAGCTGACCGGGCGCATGTTGCCGGGCACCGAGATCGGCGCCGCCCTGGCGGCGCTTGACCCGCTGCGCCCCGACGTCATCGGCCTCAACTGCGCCACCGGCCCGGCCGAGATGCACGAGCACCTACGCCACCTGGCGGCGCATGCCCGCATGCCGGTGTCGTGCGTACCTAACGCCGGCTTGCCGTCGGTGGTCGACGGGCGCATGCACTACGACCTCACCCCCGAGCAGCTGGCCGAGCACCACCACCGCTTCGTCACCGAGTTCGGCGTCTCGGTCGTGGGCGGTTGTTGCGGCACCACACCCGCCCACCTGGCCGCGGTGATCGAGCGCTGCGGCGGGTTGACGCCCGCGCCCCGCTCGCCGGTCCACGAGCCGGCGGCGTCGTCGATCTACACCGCCGTGCCCTTCCGCCAGGACACCAGCTTCCTGGTGGTGGGCGAGCGCACCAACGCCAACGGGTCCA
>JAUJLZ010000020.1:4585-16939 GCA_030447125.1 Acidimicrobiales bacterium | reverse complement strand
CCCGGGTCCTGGGCCACGTTCCACCCGTCGTTGTTGTTGTAGAAGTCGTCCGGGTTCTCGATGTGGTAGCGGCCCCACATGTTGGTCTGGGTCCGGAACATGTCCTCTGGGTAGCGGAAGTGGGCCCGGATCTCCTCGGGGACCTCCCTGCCGGCGGTGAACAGGTCGGGGAAGGCCTGTTGGTAGGCGGCGACGAGCGGATCGCTGTCGTCCACCACGTAGAACGTCACCGTGCCGTCGTAGGCGTCGATGACGGCCTTCACCGAGTTGCGGATGTAGTTGAAGTTGCGGTTCTGCAACCCGCTCCCGGGCGCCAGCACACCGGTTTCAGCACGCTGCGCGTAGGGGAAGGACCCCGAGGTGGTGTAGGCGTCGACCAGGTACTTCATCCGCCCGTCCACCAGGACGACGTACGGGTCGGCGTCGAACGACAGGAACGGGGCCAGCGCCTGCACCCGCTCCTTGATGTCCCGCTGGTAGAGGATCTTCGAATCGGGCCGGACGCTGCTGGAGATGAGCGGGTTGATGTCGCCGAAGCGCAGGGCGAAGGCCGACCGACGCAGGTACGAGCCGACGTCGACCCCGTCGGCACCGTCGTAGGTCGTGAACTGCGTCCCGTCGGCGTTCTGGAAGTCGATCTCCTCCCGAGCGGTGTTCACCATCACGTAGCCGTCCAGGCCCTCGCCGACGTAGATCCCGGGCTGCTCCTCCGGCGTGATCGAGGAGTTCCCGTCGACGGGGATGTCGGAGACGATCATCTCCGGTCGCCCGGTCGCCGTCTTGGAGTTGGCGGGCGACGCCACCGCCCCGTAGCCGTGGGTGTAGGTGAGGTGGCGGGCCTCCCAGGAGTTCTGGGGGACGCCGGGGGTGTCGAGCTCACGGGCCGACAGCTCGACCTGGGTGAGCCGGCCGTCGATCTCGTAACGATCGATGTCGACGTCGAGGATCTGGTACTGGGGACGGACCTCCTGGAGGCGTTGGTAGCTCGGCAAGAGGAAGTCGGGGTCCCAGAGGCGGATGTTGCGCACGGTCTCGGCGTTGTCCTGCAAGCCGTTTCCGTCGAGGGCGTCATCGGCGGCGAAGTCGGTGGTCTCGACGTCAGCGAGACCGAGGGCGAAGCGGGTGGCCTCGATGTTGTCCTCGATGAACGGCGCCTCTTGCGCCGATTCGGCCGGTACGACCTGGAAGCGCTGCACGAAGGCCGGGTAGATGCCGCCGACCACGACGGCGGCGAGGGCCCATGTCCCGACAGCAAACGCCGGCAGGATCCAACCTCGGCGCCGGATGTTGATGATGAACAGCACGAAGGCGGCCAGCGAGATGAGGGTCAACAGCTCCAGGGCAGGGAGTTGGGCGTTGACGTCGGTGTAGGTGGCGCCCTGGACGGTGCCCCGGGTGGACAGCGTGAGCTCGTAACGCTGAAGCCAGTAGGCGGCGGCTCGCAGCAGGGCCAGCACACCGAAGAGCACCGAGAGGTGGGCCTTGACCTGGACGGTGACTCGCTGGCCTGGGCCCTGGAAGCGGATGCCGCCGTTGAGGTAGTGGGCGATGGCGGTGACGATGGCCACGATGACCAGCGAGGCGAAGGCCCAGTCGACCAGGAAGGTGAGGAAGGGGAGCCGGAAGACGTAGAAGCCGGCGTCGATCTCGAACAGCGGGTCGACCCGGCCGAAGTCGCGAGAGTTGGTGAACAGGATCCAGTCGCTCCAGCGGCTCGACACCCCGGCCCCGGCGATGAGGGCGAACACCCCGGCCAGGGCGGTGCGCACCAGGCCGGTGCGGCTGCCGACCAGCTCGTGGTATCGCTCGATCACCTCTTCCTCGGGACCAGCCGGCCGGAACTTCGGGGCCAGCCGATCGGCGATGAACAGGTTGGCCCACAACACGACGAAGAAGATCAGGCTGAACACCGCACCGAGGCCGACCTTGGTGCCCAACACCCGGGTGAAGACCCCGGTGAAGTCGAGTGAGTCGAACCAGAGGTAGTCGGTGTAGAAGCCGGCGATTCCCCGCAGCGATGTGAGGAGCACGAACAGGGCGATCCCCAACGCCACCAGCCAGATCCGACCTCGGGACGAAGCCGGGTTCGGGCGCACTGTTCGTGGGGGGGGCATGTCGCCAGGAGCACGCATGGCGGGAGCCTATTGGCTGGTCATCGCCCTCCGGCGGTCGGGGCGAAGTGGGCGCAAAGCCTGCGATCCGGCTCAGCTGAGCTCGACCACGATGGTGCAGCGGCACCCGAGGTGGGCGGGCGGGTGCTGCTGACCGGTGGGGAAGACGTCACCCCTGGCGATGGCTCCGGCCAGGGCGTTGTCGTCGCAGTCGGGACACGGTCCCTCTTCTGCGTCGACCACCCACCGCAGCTTGGCTGGCGGTGCGGCCGAGAATCGTCCTCGCGAATGCGCCGCACAGGCGTGGTGGCGAGCCAGCGGCTCCGCCCTGGTCGTCTTCCACTCCCGGTACGCCGACGAGATGCCCTCGACCAGCGGGGCGACGTCGCCTTCGGCCCCTTCGAGGGCGCGCTGCAGTCGGGCCCGTAGATCGTCGGCCACCTCGGCCGCCAAACCGACGGCCAGGTCGTCGACTGCCGGGGGCTCGTGCCCGGCACCCGCGCCCTGGGCGGCGCCAGCCCGCAGCTCAGGGCCCACCACGGCGAGGTAGCGGGCCGTGTGGTCGCTCGGCGCGGGCAGGAGCTCGACGAGGGGGACGCCACCGCCCCTGCGCCGCAGGACGTCGAGCACCTCGTTCTGCTCGTCGACCAGCGCCCGTTTGAGCGCCTTGGCCAACGAGCGCTCCACCGCCTCGAGCTCCGCGTCGCGCACCTGCAGCACGTCCTCGTCCCCGGATGTCGACGACGGTGGCGGGGGCGGTGGGTCAACAGGCCCGGGCGGCTCCGGAGCGGTGCCGTTGGTCGACGCCACCGCGTCTCTGGTGCCGGGCGTCGCCGGTGCCTCGGCCAGGACGGCTTCGGCCTGGGCGACGGCAGCGGCGCGCTCGGCCCGCAGGCGGGCGAAGAGCCCCTCGACGTCACGCTGGCCTGGCCCCTCTTCGTAGTCCTCCTCTTCGTGGTCCTCCTCTTCGTGGGCGGACTTCGGCGGATCCGGCTCGGGCACCACCACCGGCTCGGGCTCGGGCTCGGGCCGCGTCGGCTCGGGCTCGGGCTGCGTCGGCTCGGGCTGCGTCGGCTCGGCCAGCACCACATCCTCGGGCACGGTGGGCACGGGCAGCTCGGGCTCGGGGTCGGTGGCCACCACCTCCGCCGGCCCGGGCTCGGGTTCGGATCCGGCTACGGGCGCCGCCTCCGGCTCGGTCGTCGCTTCGGGTTCAGCGTCCGCTGCGGGCGCCGGATCCGGCTCGGTCCCCAGCTCGGGAGACGGCTCGGTCACCCTAGAAGCCGTCGGGGCCCCGAATGAGGTGTCGCCCGCCGCTGGCGTCTGGTCTTCGACCGCCGGCACGGGCTCGACCATCCCCACGTGCACCACCGGAGCCGGTACGACGGCCAGGCGGGGCGTCGGCCAGGGTGGCGGCGCCAGACCGACGTCGCGCGCGCCGAGGAGCTCGGCCTCGAGCTCCTCGATCGTCGGCTCGGGCTGGGAGCCCATGCGCAGCGCGGCCGTCTCCGCCGCCGCCCTGGCCTCGGCCTCGGCCACGCTCAGCTCCCGCGTGGCCTCGTCAAGGGTGGTGCGGACCACCCGGTAGGCCTCCAACAGGCGCTCCCGCCCAACCCGGAGCTGCTCCAGTTGCTGGTGGGCCACCCGCCGGCGCCGGGCCAGGTCCTTCAACACCCGCTCGCGCACCGCCTGGGCCTCTGACACCATCTCCCGACCCCGGGCCTTGGCCTCCTCGAGGACATCCTCGGCCGCAGCCTGGGCCTGGGCCTGGATCTGCACGGCGATCCGCTCGGCCTCTTCGGTGCGCAGCGCCAGGACCGACTCGGCCTCCTGGTGGGCTCGGCTGCCCTCACCGCTGGCGTCCCGCACGAGCCGGGCGACCTGCTCTTCGGCCCGGCTCCGGATCTCCGCCGCCGCCTCCCGGGCCGCCTGAAGCACCCGGCCGGCCTCCTGGCCCAGGGCCGCCTCGATCTCCTCGTCGGTGGGCATGCGAGACGCAGCCCGGCTCTCGGCTGCCTCCAGGCGCTCGCGCTGCAGGCGCTCGCGCTCCCGGGCTGCGGCCAGCTCGGCCGCCACCTGGGCGAGGAACGCCCGCACCTCGTGCTGGCCGAAGCCCCGGAAGGTCACCGGGAACTCCTTGGCGGCGACCTCCTCGGCCCCGAGGGCGACCTCGTTCACGGCGTCATGGTAGGAGGGCGCGGCGCCAGATTGGCGGATACCTCCTGAGAACTAGAGCAAGCCGTCGGTGACGTCGCCCAGGCCGTCGAGCACCCCGTCGAGCAGGTCGACCACCGGGTCGACCACCGGCTCCAGCACACCCTCGTCGTCACGCGGCTCGGGCGTGACCACCGGAGCCGGCGGGCGGACCGGGGGCGGCGCCGGGACCGGCCGGGACGGAACCGGGACGACGGGCGCCGGGACAGGCCGCGGCGGTGGCGGCACCGGACGCTTCCGGACCGGCACCGGGGTGGGCTCGAAGACCGGCCCCGAGGACGGCGGAGCGAACAGCAGCGGAGAGCGGTCGACCGCACCGTCGAGGGCGGAGAGCAGCGCTGCACGGGGTGCGTCCTGGTCGAACGCCACCACACCCCACCCGGCCCCCTCGGTCCGCAGCTCGAACACCTCCTCCCAACGAGTGGCGAAGTCGGCCTCTCGTCCCACCATGGCCACGGCCGCGCCGACCAGGGTCTCGCCCACGGGACGGTCCTGGCCGTCGAGGAGGGCCTGGTCGAACGAGGGCTCGTGGAGCAGTCCGGGCAGCACGGCCTGGTAGAAGAAGACGTCGGGCGTGAAGTCGTCGCGTAGCAGGGTCGTCAAGGCGGTCGAGCGACGTTCGAGGACCGCCTGGAGGTCGATGGCCTCCCCCAGGAACCGCCGGTCCCAGGGGTCCGGGGGTTCGCCGAAGCGCAGCGGGCTGACCGTGAGCGGCACCATGCCCGCGTCGGTGACCACGACCTGGCGCAGGGGCGGAAGGCCTCCTTCAAGTGTGCGACCACCCGACATCAGGCCGGCTCGCCCCTCGTAGACCACGAACGTGGTGCCAGTCGCCCGCGAGATCCGGGCCGCTCCGTCGACCAGGGACAGGCGGCTCCCGCCCGCCTCCACCACCAGCTCCTCGTCACCGGCGAGGGCCAGGACATCGCCCCCTTCGACGATGGGGACCGATCCCACCTCCACCCGGGAGGCCCGACCGGGCTCGGCCCGCAACTCGAGGGCCCGACCCTCCGACAAGCGCAGGACGGCGTCACCGGAAAGGACCTCGACCTCCTCACCGGCGGCGACACCGTGGTCGCCCGTGGCCACCTGCCGGGCCCCATCGGGCCCGTCGATCTCGGCGGTCCCGTCGAGCGTGAGCGTGGCCAGCGTGTCCGGCGTGCTCTCACCCGGGGTGCCAGTGGCGAAGACGACGACGGCGAAGACCAGCACGACGGCGATGAGGAGAGCCAGGAGGCGGACGCCAGCGGAAGCCTTCATTGGTGCACCCGCGCGCTCCGTCTGTTGCCCCCAGGTACTCCCGGCCTCCGGGCCGGGAGGGCGATGGTGAAGGTGGAGCCCTCTCCCGGCTGGGATCGACAGGTCAAGGTGCCCCCGTGGGCCTCACAGATGTGGCGGACCAGGGCCAGGCCGAGGCCCAGGCCGCCGAACTCGCGGGTGGACGAGCCGTCCCCCTGGGCGAACTCACCGAAGATGCTCCCGAGACGCTCAGGCAGGATCCCCACTCCTTCATCGCTCACCGACAGCTCCACGTAGGGCCGGGAGCCGTTCCCGGCCCGACCCCCGGCTCGGGCGGCCACCATGACCCTGCCTCCAGCCGGTGAGTACTTGACGGCGTTGTCGATGAGCTCGTCGACCACCTGCTCGAGGTAGCGCCGGTCGCCCTCCAGGTCGGGGATGCCCTCGGGCACCTCCCAGACCAGCGTGTGCTGCTCACCCACGCGGTCCTGCCACCGGGCGGCGGCGCCGTCGAGCAGGGCCTGGACGGGCACGGCCTCGGTGTGCAGGTCGAGACGGCCGGCGGAGACGGTGGCGAAGTTCACCAGCCGGCTGATCACCCGCTCGAGCTTCCCGGCGCTGACCAGGATCTCGGCGGCGAAGTCCTGGGTCTTCTCCGTCGACAACGTCCGGGTCGACAACATCGAGGCGTAGCCCTTGATCGGGGTCAGAGGAGTCTTCCACTCGTGGCTGATGTTGGCCAAGAACTCCGTCTTCATGCGCTCGACCTCGCGCTCGGGACGCAGATCTCGCAACACCACCACGCCACCCACCATCTCGCCTCCCGTTCCTCGCACCGCGCCACACGAGACGGTGACGGGCACACGGGTTCCGTCAGGCCGCACGACCGTCCCGTTGGTCCCCCAGGGCTCGAGGCGAGGAAAGCCGACGCGGGTGGTGAGATCCTCTCCCTGGGCGCCGAGCAGGGTGAGGTCGGCCACCGACGACCCGCAGACCTCGGCCGAAGGCCGGTCGAACAGCTCCTCGGCGGCGGCGTTGAAGTCGGTGACGGTCCCGGCGGCGTCGACGGCCATCAAGGCCTCACCCATGCCCGCGACCACCGCTTCGAGACGACCGCGCAGACGGGCTTCGTCGATGACCGACTCCCGAAGCTCGCCCGTCATCGACCCGAGGGCGGCAGCCATCGAGTCGAAGGCGTCGCCGAGGGTGCCCAGCTCGTCTCCGGGGGGAAGGTCGGCCCTCGCGTCCAGGTTGCCGCTGCGGATCTCCTCGGCCGACCGGGTCAGGCGGCGCAGGCCGGCGCCGATGCGCTCACCCACCAGGGCGGCCAGCACGAGGGCGACCAGGGCCGCGCCCAGGGCGACCAGGAACAGCGTGCCGAAGAGCTGCTGGCGGGTGGTGGCCACCAGCGTCGTGGGTGCCGTCACGACCACGGCGAAGACGGGCTCGGTGCCTCCGATCACCGGGTGGGCGGCCACGAACAGATCGTCGACCACACGGCTGATCGGCTCACCGCTGTCGAGTGCGGCCCGGGCGGCACTGATCAGTGTCGACGTGGGGGGTTGGGCCCCGGCGCTGGTCAGGGCCTCGTCGCGCCCCACCAGCGCCAGGCTCAGGCTCCGGTCGTTCTCCTTGCGCACGGCGAGGTAGCCCCGGTCGAAGGGCTCGGCCGCGAAGACCACGCCGACCAGGCGGGACTGGCCCCCGATGGACACCCGCACCGGCGAGGCCGCCGCCGCCAAGGCCGCACCGCCGACCACGGCGGGCGCACCCCGATCGCCCTGGCCTTCCGCGATGGTGTCTCGCACGACCTCGGCGCCGGAGATGTCGACCTGCACGTTGGGGCTGTCGACCCCCACCCCGCCCACCACGACCCCTTCGCTGGTGACATAGGAGAGGATGGCGTCCTGGAACACCAGGTTCTCGGCGATGGCCCGGAGGTCGGTAACCAGCTCGCTGGCCGCCAGTGCTCCCTTGTCGGAGCCCGGGTCCTCGGCCAGGGTGACCAGCCGAGAGATGTCTTGGGTCCTGTCCGAGGAGCTCAGCACGAGGGCGGCGAGCTTGGCGCTGAGGACCGCGTCGTTGGCCGCCCGCTCGATCTCGGCGGCCTCGGCGCCGGCGCGGGACTCGATGCGCAACAAGGCCTCGTCCTCGACGTTGTCGATGACCACCGCCGACAGGGCCACCGAGACGGCGAGCACCACCAACAAGATGGTGCCCGTGGCACTGGCGGCCACGCGGGCCGAGATCGACCGCTGGCTGGCGGTGAACAGCGCCGCCCCCAGCCCCAGGGCACCGAGGGCCCGGGCCGTGTCCGCCACCCAGGCGATGTCGGCCAGCGGTGAGACCACGGTGGAGACCTCGGCCAAGAACAACAAGCCGAGGGCCAGCCCGACTTGGCGACGGGGAGCAGTGTCACCCGAACGCAGCGTCCCGGCTCCGAGCAGGGCCAGGCCGAGGATGCGGGTGACGAGGACTCCCGGAGCAGCGGGATCGGGTTGCAGGAGCGAGCCGTGGAGGAACGCGGCCACGCCGAGTGCGATGAACCCGGAGGCGAGGAGGAGCTGGCCCCGTCGCTCCCCCGCCAGCAGCTTGGCCCGGGCGACGACGCCGAGACCGGCCACGGCGGCCAGGAACAGCACGAACTCGGCCGCGAAGCCAAGTTGTGCGGACGCCGCGCTCAAGACTGGTTCCTCACCGCTCGTCGAACGGACATCTCTCTTCCTATCGGCACGCTCCCCCGGGCACTGAAGGCCCTCTTCGGTCTACGCCAGCGGGGAAAGGGGATCCCCGCCGAGGTCGACCAGCACCCGGAGCGCCTGAGAGAGGCTACCCACCGGCTCGACGCTCAGATGGTCGCCCGCCAGCCGCCGCCGACCGACTCGCATCCGGTGGGCGGCCCAGGGACCGATACGCTCGTGCTCGCGGTGTTCACGCTGTTCATCTGCCTCGCCGTGGTTGCCTTGTCGGGGGCCGCCGTGCTCCACAGCAGGCGGGATCCCACCCAGGGGACCGTGTCCCGGGCCCTCCAACGCGTCCCCCAGGGCCGAGCCCGGTCCGTCGGCCTCCTCGTCGTCCTGCTCGGGGGCCTCGGTGTCGCGCTCGCCCTGGTCGTCGCCGGGACCCTGGTCGTGGCTGCGCTCGCCCTGCGAGCGGTGCTCGTCGGATGAACCACCCCGGTCCGCCCACGTCGGCGCGCCGGGCCGCCGCCGTCGCCGGGCACGAGGGCGACGCCGACCTCGCCCGCCAGTTGCTCGGCCACGCCGACCCGAGCACACGGGCCAGCGCCCTGGCTGCCCTGGCCCGCCTGGGGGACCTCGGGGCCGACGCCTTGGGCCCGGCGCTGGCCGACCCGTCCCCGGTCGTGCGCCGGCGTGCGCTCGTCCTGGCCGTGGCCCACGCCGAGGTCCCCCTGGTCGACCTCCTGGCCGACATCGACGACACGGTGGTGGAGATGGCGGCCTACGCCTGCGGGGAGCGCGAGCCCGCCGAAGACGGTGCCGTCGCCGCCCTGTCGGCCGTGGCCACCGGCCACGACGACGGTCTGTGCCGGGAGGCGGCCGTGGCTGCCCTCGGCGCCCTCGGTGATCCTGGCGGCCTTCCCGCCATCCTGGCCGCCACCCACGACCGGGCCACCGTCCGCCGGCGAGCCGTCATCGCCCTCGCCCCCTTCGCCGGCCCCGAGGTCGACGCCGCCCTCGAGCGGGCCAAGCAAGACCGCGACTGGCAGGTGCGCCAGGCAGCCGAGGACATCGGGAGCGCACCAGGACCTGGATGACCGACAGGACCAGGACGACCAGGTTCGGCTCCCGCTCCTGAATGAACCGCGTCTACATGAACATGGTCTTGAGGTCGTCGTAGGCCTCGATGCAGCGGCCGGCGCCGAGCACGACGCACTCGAGCGGCGCGTCCACCAGGTGCACGGGGACGTTCGTCTCCTCGGCCAGGCGCTGGTCAAGGCCGCGCAGCATGCCTCCCCCGCCCACCAGGTGGATGCCATGGTTGATGAGGTCCTGGGCCAACTCGGGTTGGGCCTGGCCGAGGCAGGAGACCACCGAGTCGCACACGGCGCTGATCTGGTCGTCGATGGAGGCGCGGACCTCTCCTGGCGACAGGATGACCGTCTTGGGCAACCCGCTCATCAGATCGCGGCCCCGGACCTCGGCCTTGACCTCGTCCTGGGTGGGCCAGGCCGAGCCGATGGCCACCTTGATGTCTTCGGCGGTGCGCTCCCCCACGGCGATGCCGTACTCCCGCTTCACGTACGACTGGATGGCGTAATCGAGGTCGAACGAGCCCAGCCGGATGGCCCGCAGGGCGACGATGCCGCCCAGGGAGATCACCGCGGTCTCCGAGGTCCCCCCGCCGATGTCGACGACCATGTTGCCGAAGGGTTCGTTGACCGGGAGCCCGGCGCCGATGGCGGCGGCCATGGGCTGGCCGATGAGCTGGGCGTCGGCGGCGCCGGCCCGCCGGGCCGCCTCGGTGACCGCCCGGCGCTCCACCTCGGTGATGGCCGAGGGGACGCAGATCACCACGCGGGGGCGGTTGAAGCGGCTGATCCCGGCCCGGTTGAGCAAGAGTCGGATCATGCGCTGGGTGACGTCGAAGTCGGTGATGGCGCCCTTGCGCAGCGGGCGCACGGCCTGGATGTAGCTCGGGGTACGGCCGATCATCTGCCACGCCTCGTGGCCCATGGCCAACACGTCACCCGTCTTGACGTTGAGGGCGATGACCGAGGGCTCGTTGAGCACGATCCCCTGTCCCTTGGCGTAGACGAGGGTGTTGGCCGTCCCCAGGTCGATGGCGAGGTCGCGAGCCACTAGTGGCTCAGTGCCTCAGCGCCGCCGCTCGCGACGGCGAGGGCTCGGGGCGGGGGGGGTCTGGCGTTCGGGGGCGAGCGCATCCATCTCCCGGCTGAAGTCCTCGATCCCCTGGTACAGCGACGTGGGCTGGCGATGGTGCAGCCACAAGACCAACGAGCCGATGACGCTCACGGCCAGGGCGGCGACGAGGAAGATCAGCCCGCTCACGACGCTGATCCCGACGAACGGGCAGGCACGGGTGCCCAATCTTGGCCACCGGCCCAGGTCTCTTTCTTCCAGATGGGAACCGACTCCTTGAGGGTGTCGATGCAGAAGCGGGCACCATCGAAGGCAACATCGCGATGGGGCGCACCGGCAGCTACCACCACCGCCGCTTCTTCCACCTCGAGCAGGCCGATCCGGTGCAACAGCGCCAGGCGGCCGAGGTCGGGCCAACGGGTCCGGGCGGCATCGGCCACCGCGGCCAGCCGGGGCTCCACCAGCTCGGTGTAGGCCTCGTACTCGAGGCTCGACACACCCGGTCGTCCCTCGGCGTGGTCCCGCACGGTTCCGGTGAAGACCACGACGGCCCCACAGTCGGAGCGAACGGCCCACTGGGAGACCTCGTCCACCGGGAGAGGTTCGGCGCAAAGGGCGATCCAGGTGTCTTCGACGGGCGGGCGCACACGTTCATGCTAATTGCCGCGGCACCCGGTGTCCGGGCCAACCTGGGCCGAGCTCGGAGGAGACCCCCCTGGCCATGGGCAGGAGTAGCCTGTCGCGGTGGTCGAGTCGACCGACGTCTCGTTGCCCAGGTGAGCCCGTCGCCACCCCCGGCTTCGGGCGGGCGCCAGCTGAGCCTGGCCGACACCGTCACGCCTGGCGCTGGGGTCGTGCCTCCCGGCGCCACCCTGGCCGACCTCGCCTCGGCCGCCGCCGGGTGCCAGGCGTGCGACCTGTGGGAGCGCGCCTCCCAGACGGTCTTCGGCGCCGGGCCGGCGACGGCCACGGTGATGCTCGTGGGCGAACAGCCCGGCGACGTGGAGGACCGTGAGGGCCTGCCCTTCGTCGGTCCCGCCGGCCGGGTGCTCGATGAGGCGCTCGAAGCTGCCGGCATCGACCGGGCCCAGACCTACGTCTCCAACGTGGTGAAGCACTTCAAGTGGACGCCGCGCGGCAAGCGACGGTTGCACCAGAGCCCCAACGCGGCCGAGCAGGCTGCGTGCCGGCCCTGGCTGGACGCTGAGCTGGGCGCGGTGCAGCCGGAGGTGCTGGTGGCGCTCGGGGCCACCGCGGCCAAGGCGCTGCTCGGTCGTGACTTCCGGGTCAGTCGCGACCGCGGACGCTTCGTCGAGTCGCCTCTGGCCCCCCGGGTGCTGGCCACGGTGCACCCGTCGTCGATCTTGCGCACCGACCAAGACCAGCGGGAGGCGGCCATGCAGGGTCTGGTCGACGACCTGGCGGTGGTGGCCGCCGTCCTGGCGTGAAGGTCTCCACGGTCATCGCCGCCCGCCCTGGGCAGGTCTGGCCGCACCTGGCCGACCTTCCTTCCCATGTGGAGTGGATGGCCGACGCCGAGACCATCCGCTTCACCACCCCCCAGCGGCGGGGCGTGGGCACCAGCTTCGAGTGCGACACCAAGGTGGGCCCACTGCGCCTGACCGACCACCTGGAGGTCACCGAGTGGGAGGAGGGACGCCTCATCGGCGTGCGCCACCACGGGTTGGTCAGCGGTACCGGGCGCTTCACCATCGAGCGACTCGACCGGGGGGCACGCACCCGCTTCATCTGGGAGGAGGAGCTGGCCTTCCCTTGGCGCCTGGCCACGCCGGTGCTGGGCGCCATCTGGCGCCGCAACCTCAATCGACTGAAGACGCGCATCGAGACCGGCGCTGCGCCCGCCGCCGATCCCGGCTGACCCTGTTCGGCTCGCCCTTGCGTTCACTGGGGCAGTTCATACCGGAGCCGTCGTTCCTACCGGCCCG
>JAUJLZ010000020.1:0-4485 GCA_030447125.1 Acidimicrobiales bacterium | reverse complement strand
CATGACCCGCGGGTGGGACACCCGAGCCTCGGGGCTGGTGTGGGCCGGATTGTGGAGGCTGCGCGCCGTAGAGCAGCGCGTAGCCTCCACAATGTCGGGCCTGGCGGGGCTGGCGGGTGTGTGCTGCTACGGCCAGTGGGCGGGACCGGCGGCGGGTCAGGCCACTGGGGCGAGCATCCGGCGGTCAGGCGACGGGGGCGAGCCAGACGATGCCGAGGGGGGGCAGGGTGAGGACGACCGAGTGGTCCTCGCCGTGCCAGGGACGGGCTTCGGCCTCGAGCACCGGGCCCACGTCGGTCCCGCTGCCGGCGAAGCAGGTGGCGTCGGTGTTGAGCAGGACCTCCCAGGCCCCACCGTGGGGCAGGCCGACTCGGTAGCCGTAGCGGGGCACGGGCGTGAGGTTGGCCAGGCAGGCCACGGGCCGACCGCCGACGCCGTCGCCCACAGGGGTGCGCAAGAACGAGTAGCAGCTCTGGTCGGCGTCGTTGGCGTCGATCCAGCGGAAGCCTCGCTGGTCGAAGTCGCCGCTCCACAGGGCCGGCTCGGTCCGGTGGAGCCGGTTGAGATCGCGCACCAACGCCTGCACGCCGGCGTGGCCGGGATCGTCGAGCAGGTGCCAGTCGAGGCTGCGCTCGTGCGCCCACTCCCGCCCCTGGGCCAGCTCGCAGCCCATGAACAGCAACTGCTTGCCCGGGTGTCCCCACATCCAGCCGAACAGCGCCCGCAGGTTGGCCAGCTTCTGCCAGGCGTCGCCCGGCATCTTGCCCAGCAGCGACCCCTTGCCGTGCACCACCTCGTCGTGGGACAGCGGGAGCACGAAGTTCTCGCTAAAGGCGTAGAGCAGCCCGAAGGTGAGCTGGTGGTGGTGAAAGCGACGGTGGATGGGGTCGTTGGAGAAGTAGTTGAGGGTGTCGTGCATCCAACCCATGTTCCACTTGTGGCCGAAGCCCAGCCCTCCCACGTACACGGGACGGCTGACACCGGGCCATGACGTCGATTCCTCGGCGATGGTCAGCACGCCGGGGTGTTGGCCGTGCATGAGGGTGTTGAAGTCCTGGAGGAACGACACCGCCTCGAGGTTCTCCCGGCCGCCGTGGCGGTTGGGCACCCACCCGTCGGCCTTGCGGGAGTAGTCGAGGTAGAGCATGGAGGCCACGGCGTCGACCCGCAGGCCGTCGACGTGCAGCTCCTCGACCCAGTACTGGCCGCTGGCGGACAAGAAGTTGCGGACCTCGTTGCGCCCGAAGTTGGGCACCAGCGTGCCCCAGTCGGGGTGCTCGCCCTGGCGGGGGTCGGCGTGCTCGTAGAGGGCCGTCCCGTCGAAGCGGGCCAGGGCGAAACCGTCCTTGGGGAAGTGCGCCGGCACCCAGTCGACGATCACGCCGACACCCTTGGCGTGGAAGGCGTCGACCAGGGCACGGAAGTCGTCAGGGGTCCCAAAGCGCGAGGTGGGGGCGAAGTAGCCGGTGACCTGGTAGCCCCAGGAGGGGGCGTAGGGGTGCTCGGCCACGGGGAGCAGCTCGACGTGGGTGAACCCTTGCTCGGCCACGTAGTCGACGAGCTGGGTGGCCAGCTCCCGGTAGGTGAGGGGGCGGTCACCGTCCTCGGGCACGGTCCGCCACGATCCCAGGTGGACCTCGTACACCGACAGCGGCCGGTGCAGGGGATCGCTGGCCCGGCGGGCCTCGAGCCACTCGCTGTCGGTCCACTCGTAGGTCGACTCGTTCACCACGCTGGCCGTGGCCGGAGGCAGCTCGGTGGCAAAGGCCAGGGGGTCGGCCTTGAGCCGGAGGTGGCCGTCGGGGGTCATGAGCTCGTACTTGTAGCGGGCGCCGGCACCGACATCAGGCAGGAACAGCTCCCAGACGCCAGATGATCCCAGCGAGCGCATGGGGTGCAGGCGCCCGTCCCAGCCGTTGAAGTCACCGACCACCCGCACCGCCCGGGCTGACGGCGCCCACACCGCGAACGAGGTTCCCCGTGCCCCCTGGTGGGTGCGCACGTGCGAGCCCAGCGCCTGCCACAGGCGCTCGTGGCGGCCCTCGCCGACGAGGTGGAGGTCGACTTCGCCCAGGGTCGGCCAGAACCGATAGGGGTCGTCCACCTCGAAGGTCTGGCCGTCGGGATAGACCACCTCCAAGTGGTACGAGGGGGCCTCGGCCGCCCCCAGGGTGGCGGCGAACACCCCGCCGGGGTGGACCTCGTCCATGGGGTGGCGGGAACCGTCGGCCAGCACCAGGGTCATGGAGGCGGCGTCAGGGCGGAAGCCTCGAACCACGATGGAGGCCTTCTTCGCGTTGGTGGCCGCGTGGGGGCCGAGCACCCGGTGGGGGTCGCCGTGCTCGCCGGCCACCAACAAGTCGAGCTCGGCGTCGGGCTGCTTCGGGGCGCTGGTCATGGCGTGGCCTCCAAGAGGCGATGGATGGCGATGAGGGGGATGTCGACCCATTCGGGTCGGTGTGACTGCTCGTAGCCGACCTCGTACACCGCCTTGTCGAGCTCGAAGGCGGCCTGGACCAGGCGCCGGTCGGCGTCGACGGCGGGAAGCACCGCGCCCACGCCCTCGGCCCCGAGGTAGCCGGCCACGAAGGACACCCGGTTGCGGTGCTCCCAGGCATTGGCCAGGGCCACCAGCTCCTCGTCGGCCTCAGGTCCCCACTCGCGCAGGGCGATCTGGGCGGCGTAGTGGAACGAGCGCACCAGACCGGCCACGTCGCGCAACGGCGAGGTGGGCCGGCGCCGCTCCTCCAGGGGGCGATCGGGCTCGCCTTCGAAGTCGAGGACGTACCAGCCGGCGTCGGTGCGCATGACCTGACCCAGGTGGTAGTCGCCGTGCACCCGCGCGGCCGGACCGGGATCACCGATGGCTCGCAGGCGCTGATAGATCTCACGCACCCGCCCGGCGTCGACGCCCTCCAGGCGCACCCGGTCGAGCTGGGCCTCCATGTCGTCGGCCCACACCTCGGGCTGGCCGGGCACGGTACCAAAGGCCCGGGCCAGGCCCAGGTGCATCTCGGCGGTGATGGTGCCGAGCCGGCTGGCGTCAAAGGCAAAGTCGCCCCCGGCTTCCGCCGGCGGGCAGCGACGGTCGTAGAGGTCGCGCAGCGACAGCAGGGCCAGCGAGAAGCCGTCGGCGCCGCCGACGAGGAAGCGGTTGACCAGGGCGAAGTCGAAGTCTCCCTCGCGCCACTCGGCCACGGCCTCGGCCACGTTGGTGAAGCCGACCTCGCCCAGCGCCCGGGTCACCTCGGCGTCGGGGTTGGGCCCATGGGCCAGCCGGCGGAACAGCTTCATGATGAGGCGCTCGTCGAACACGACCGAGGTGTTCGACTGGTCGGCACCGAGGTAGCGGGCCCGCTCGACGTGCTCGTCAGGGGCCATGTGGTGCAGCAGGGCCACGGACAGCTCGGGATCGATGGCGGCGTCGTAGGCGAGGGCCATGCCCCGGTCGGTGTTCAGCTCGCCGACGATGGCCTCGGGCTTGCCCTCGAGAAACGCTTCCCGGCTCCCGATGGGGCGCAGCCCCAACACCACCTGATAGGTGATCACGTCAGCATCGCCTTGGCCGTGGGCCCGGGCGTCGACCAGTACCTGCACCAGCGCCGGCCAGGAGTCGTCCCCCAAGGTGCGCACCGACGACAGGGCCACGGCGGCCGCCTCGGCCTCGGCCCCGGCGAACCAACGTTGGCGAGGCAGGTACTCGGCCAGGGCCGTGGTCAACGCCGCTTGGTCGATCATCCCTCGTCCACCAGCTGGAACCAGTAGAACCCGAAGGGAGCAAGGGTCACGAAGTACGGCAGCTCACCGATGGGGGGGAACGCCACCCGCCCCAGGAGCTCGTGGGGGACCCACCCCTCGTAGTGGGCCAGATGCAGCTCCACCGGTTGGGCGAAGCGGCTCAGGTTGTTGACGCACATCACGACCTCCTGTTCGCCGCTGTCGGGATCGATCCGTTCGCGCACGAAGGCCAGAGCGCTCGGGTTCTCGGCCGAGAGCACCTCGAAGGTGCCGATGCCGAACACCGGGTGCTGCCTGCGCACCTCGAGCATGCGCTTGACCCAGTACAGCATCGAGCTCTGGTCACGGACGTTGGCCTCCACGTTGACCGCTTGGTACCCGTAGACGGGATCCATCAAGGGCGGCAGGTACAGCCGGGCGAAGTCGGCTCGCGAGAACCCCGCGTTGCGGTCGGGCGACCACTGCATGGGCGTGCGGACCCCGTCGCGGTCACCCAGGTAGATGTTGTCACCCATCCCGATCTCGTCGCCGTAGTACATGATGGGCGAGCCCGGGAGGCTGAACAGCATGGCGTGGAGGAGCTCGGCCACCCGCCGGTCGTTGTCGATCAACGGGGCGAGGCGGCGGCGGATGCCCACGTTGCGCTTCATGCGCGGGTCCTTGGCGTACTCGGAGTACATGTAGTCGCGCTCTTCGTCGGTGACCATCTCGAGGGTCAGCTCGTCGTGGTTGCGCAAGAAGATGCCC
>JAUJLZ010000160.1 GCA_030447125.1 Acidimicrobiales bacterium | reverse complement strand
ACCAGGCCACGGGCCTCGACCACCGAATTCGCCAGGGGCTTCTCCACCAGGACATGGCGTCCGGCATCGAGCGCCTGGTGAACCAGTCTGGCGTGGGAACTGACGGGCGTGGCCACGATGACCGCCCCGACCTCGTCGTCTTCCAGGGCCTGCTCGAGCGAGAGGGTGTATGCAACGCTCGAGTACTGGGGAATGACGGCGGCGATGCGATCGAGTGACTGTTCGACCACCAGCACGGACTCGGGGCCGATGAGCGCCACCAGGTTCCGCAGCAGGTTGGGCCCCCAGTAGCCGAGACCCACGATCGCGACCTTCATCGTGTGACCTCGATCGCCGTTTCCAAGGCGTCGACGCACCGATCGACGAGAGCATCGGTGATCCCAGGGAACAGAGGAAGAGAAAGGACACTGTCGGCCAGCGCCTCGGCGTGGGGGAACGTTCCCTTGTCGCCCAGTTCCGGGCAGGCGGGCTGAAGGTGGATCGGCGTGCGGTAGTGAACTGAGGCCCCCACGCCGAGGGCGTGCATCTCAGTCAGCACGGCGTCTCGTCTGGGCACCCGAACGACGAACAGGTGGTGGGCGTGGCGAGCGCCTCTTGCCGTCTCCAAGAGATCTACCTCATTCATGACCTCTAGCCGCTGGCGATAGCGGGCCACCGCCTGGCGCCGGGCCTCCTGTCCCGCCCGGAAGTGGGGCAGTTTGGCGCTGAGGAACGCCGCTTGAAGCTCGTCCAGCCGCTCACAGAAGCCGGGGACCACGTGCACTCCCCGGGGCTGTTCGCCGTGGCTGCGCAGAAGCCGGACCTGGCGCGCCAGGTTGGCGTCGCTGGTCGTGACCGCCCCCCCGTCGCCCAGCGCCCCCAGATTCTTTCCTGGATAGAAGCTGAAGCCGGCGGCGTTGCCCAACGAGCCAGCAGGGCGATCATGCCAGGCCGCCCCCAGCGCCTGGGCGGCATCCTCCAAGAGGAACAGCCCGTGGCGGTCGGCGATTGCTCGGAAGCGGTTGGCGTCGAAGGGTTGCCCGTACAGGTGCACGGCGGCGATGGCAGTGGTTCGTGGAGAGATCACGGCTTCCACGGCATCGGGGTCGAGCAGAGCAGTACGGGGGTCCACATCAGCCAGCACCGGCGTGGCCCCCGCCGCCAACACCGCCTCGGCCGTGGCGAAGAACGTGTTGGGAGGAAGGATGACCTCGTCGCCCCCTCCTATACCGGCCGCGCAGAGGGCTAGGTGCAGCGCTGCGGTACCCGAGCCCACCGCCACGACGTGGCGCGCGCCGACCTCTTCGGCCAGCGCCTCCTCCAGGCGCTCCCCCTCGGCGCCGCTCACGAACGACGACGAGGCCAGCACCCGCTCAAAGGCGGCTCGCAGGTCCTCGGCGAGCACGTTGTGGCCGAGCTCGAGGTCGACCAGGGGCACGAAACGCTCGAGAGTTGCCGGTCGGATCATGCCGTGTCCCGGCTCCAAAGCACGGCCTTGGGGGTCCGCAACAAGATGCGCAGGTCGAGGAGGGGACTCCATTCCCGCCAGTACTTGACGTCGAGCTCCACCATCTCTTCAAAGGAGAGCCGGCTGCGCCCGCTCACCTGCCAAAGGCCAGTGAGACCAGGCTTGGCCGCCATGCGAGCCCACGTCGCCTCGTCGTACAGCGCCGCTTCTTCGGGCAATGGAGGCCTCGGGCCCACCACGCTCATCTCTCCTCGCAAGACGTTCCACAGCTGGGGTAGCTCGTCGATGCTGAGGCTGCGCAACAACCGGCCGACCTTGGTCCTCCGGTCGTCGTCAACGATCTTGTAGAGGCCGTCCTGGGACTCGCCCTCACCGCGGATCAGATCGGCAACGTAGGCGCGATGCTCCTTGTCGTCGCTGCCCACCTGCATGGTCCGCAGCTTCACGATGCGGAACGGTCGGCCACCGAGACCGACGCGCGTCTGCACGAAGAAGGCGCCACCGGGACTATCGGCCATGAGGGCGAGGGCGGCAATGACCAGGATCGGCAAGGTGGCCAGCAGAGTCACCGAGGCCACGACGATGTCCACCGCCCTCTTGAACAGCCGGTCCCACGGCGACAGGGCGCCTGACAAGGATCCGGGCCTGGGCTCAGTGAAGCGACCGACCTGGTGGTGAGTGCGCGAGGTCGCACCAGCAATCATGGTTCAGGCACCGTTGGAAGAGAGACTTTGCCCGACCGGGCCTCAGGTTCGCGTCGCACGCCGACGAAGGCGCAGCATCAAACTACCGCTGGCGACGGCACCGACACCGATGGCGGTCAAGCCCAGAACATCGCCACCGGTGACGGGCAAGCCTTGCCCGCCCGACCGTGCCAGACGCGAGGGTCCGGCGGCGCTCGCTTGGGCCGCTGGCCGAGAGCCATTTACCGCGCTGGCATCGAACACCGGCCGAGTCTGGGTGTCGGTCCTCACCCCGGTCTGCGGAGGCGGAGGCGTGGTGTACTGTGCCGACGCCTGGCCTACAAAAGCAGTGGACGACAGGGTCAGGGCGACGACCGCCACCAGGAGACGAGCGCGGCGCGCCCTCCCGCCCCCGGAACCCTCGACCCCAAGTTCCCCGGAAACCTCTGACAACCGCCGCATCTCGATCCGCCCTTCGTCGACTCGACGTCGTACCGGGCTGTCGGTCGCGCCCGAGCTGCAGCTATTGCTATTGGAGCTCATGTTATCGACGGCCCAGCTACCGGCTCATGACGGTTTCACGTCTTTTCGAGGCGAACGAGATCCTCACCAGCTGATGGCTTCGGCCTGGTCATCCGCCCAGGTCCGCTCCTGCCACTGCCACGAGATGGCCGGGGTGCGAGCCGAGGACAGCACGTCCATGGATCCGGGCCCCGACGGCAGCTCGAAGCGCAGGGTGAGGACGCGCTCCTCGCCGAGAGGCACCTCGACGGGCACGGCCACCACGCGAGAGGGCCCGTCGGGACCGGCCACCGCCAGCGCGTCGTAACCCTCGAATCGGCCGCCCCCCGCCGCACCCGGCAGACTCGCCGCCACCAAACCCACGTAGGTACCCGGGGCCACCTCCAACGGAGGCGAAGGGCCGAGGATGTAGGGGGGCTCGTCGGGCGAAGCGGTGTTGGTGAGGCGTACGTCCACGGAGACGGCTGTCTGCTCGGGACCCGGTTCGACTCGGAGGTCGGCGTCGACCTGCAGGTACGGGTCGAGCTTGTTGCCGCCTCGGTTGAGGATCGCCACCAGCAGCTCGTCGCCGTCCAAGGCCCCATCGAGATCCATGGCCTCCCAGCCCTGGCTGATGGTTGGCTCTGGGGACCAGGCCAGCAGGTGACGGCCCCTCGCAGCCGCCGCCAGCTCCTCGGCCAGCAGGCGCCCGTCCAACTCCGGGCGATCGAGGGCCTCCAGGGTGACCCGGGCGACCTCGGCCAACCGGCCCCGCCGGGCCTCCTGGCCTGCCGGGTCGGCGGGGTCCAGGCCCACGTACTGATCGTGGAGCAGGTCTTGGAGCACGCTGTCGGCGTCGAGTTGCCCGCCCTCCACCTCGATCGGCCCGGTGGCGGCCAGCAGGGCCTGCAGGGCGATCACGTCGAGGGCAAGGACGCCGTCCACGCTCTGGCCCCGCGCCGCCTCCCACATCCTGGCCGCCTGCTCGGCGGTCACGTCGAAGCGAGGGGACACCCCCAGGTTGCGCCACTCCCGCCCCGGCTCCAACCAGCCCCAGCGGGCCTCGATATCGGCGTCGACCGGCACGGGTTCGGGGAGCTGGAAGTCGTTCGTCGGCACGATCTCGCCCACGCTCAAGCGGCCGTCGCTGATGTTCAGCGTGCCGACGGTGAGGAACATGCCCGAACCTGCCCGCATCTCGGCGTTGTTGCCGAGCAGGAGCAGTTGGGTGGAGTCACCGGCGAAGAGCTCGGCCATCCCCGAAGTCGCCTGTCGAGCCCGCTCGGCCGAGCCCCGCAGCTCAGCCAGCTCGTCGGCCGCCCGGGCCCGTCCCTCGGCCAGGGGCCCTATCAGGCCCTCGTCTGGCCCCAGGTCCACTGACGCCAACCGCTCCTCAGCCTCGCCCGCCACCTTGGCCATGTCGGCCAGCAATCGGGCTCGGCCGGGGCCGGAGGGAAGACCATCCTCGAGTCGCCCCCGGATCTCGTCCAGCGCATCAGCGCCGACTCCTGCCACCTCACCGCCAGCCGCGCTCAGGTGGTCGGCCGAGCGCAGCTGGCGGCCGATCACCGGCAGGGCGCGGAGGGGAGACACGACCAGCGAGCGCAAACGACCACGAGCGGTCTCGAAGTGGGCCTCGGCATCGTGCAGGCGGGCGGCGTCCTGATCGGAGCGCAAGGTGGAGGCTGACGCCCCCGCCCGCACCTCCTCGAGGGTGGCCAACCCGGCCCGGGCCGAGACCCCGGCGCCGGCCAGGGTCACCGCCGCGGCCGCCAGCCAGACCACCAGCCCGATGCCGACGAGGACCCAGCGACGGCGCCTCCTGGTCCTAGTCCTGGGCCGGGGCCCGGCCCTGTCGGCCAGCTCCTCGTCCGGAGCTCCGGCGTCGCCTTGGTCAGGCGGTGCGATGGCCACCCCGCTTGTCTACTCCGGGTAGGGAGTGAACTTCGAGCAGAGCGTGGCCACCTCGTCACGCACCGCTGTCACTTCGGCCTCGTCTTCCCGGCCTCGCAGGGTGCGGGCGATGAGGCCGGCCACCGTCGCCATCTCCTCGGTGCCCATGCCGGCGCTGGTCATGGCCGGGGTGCCCAGGCGCAGCCCGCTGGTGACGAAGGGCGACCGGGGGTCGTAGGGGATGGTGTTCTTGTTGGTGGTGATGCCGGCCCGGTCGAGGACCTCCTGGGCCGCCTTGCCGGTGAGCTCGGCGTCGAAGGGGCGCAGGTCGACCAGCATGAGGTGGTTGTCGGTGCCGCCCGAGACCAGGCGGAAGCCCTCGCCGGCCAGGGCCCGGGCCAGGACCTCGGCGTTGGCCACCACCTGGGCGGCGTAGGCGCGGAACTCGGGCTGGGAGGCCTCGAAGAAGGCCACCGCCTTGGCCGCGATGACGTGCTCCAGGGGACCGCCCTGGAGCGTCGGGAACACCGCTTTGTCGATGGCCTTGGCGTGCTCCTCGCGGCTCAGGATGCACCCACCCCGGGGGCCCCGAAGGGTCTTGTGGGTGGTGAAGGTGACCACGTCGGCCAGGGGCACCGGGTTGGGGTAGGCGCCGCCGGCGATGAGCCCGGCGTAGTGGGCGGCGTCGAAGAGGAA
>JAUJLZ010000159.1 GCA_030447125.1 Acidimicrobiales bacterium | reverse complement strand
CGGTGGCCGTGGCGAGGATGGCGTGGAGCAGGCGGTAGGCCTTGGCCACCGTCGAGGCCCGGGCGATCAGCCTGGAGCAGTCGGGGGACTCCAACGAGATGATCGCAAGGGGTGTGGGTAGCGGGCGCCTGTGGTGAAAATGGGGTGGCCGGCGATGAGTTTCGGGAGTTGACTCCGTCAGCAATACAGACGCCACCAGATCACAGCCCAGACCTCCGAGGAGCCCGATGACCACGCACTCGCCTCTCGCCATCGAGGCCACCGGCCTCGTCAAGTCCTTCGGCGAGATCTGCGCCGTGGACGGCGTGGATCTGTCCGTGCGCACCGGCACGGTCTACGGCGTGCTCGGACCCAACGGCGCCGGCAAGACGACCACCATCCGCATCCTGGCCACGTTGACCCCTCCGGATGCGGGCCGGGCCCGGGTCCTCGGCCACGACGTCGTCGAGGAGGCCGACGCCGTACGTGGGGCCGTCAGCCTCACCGGCCAACTCGCCTCGGTGGACGAGGACCTCACGGGCCGGGAGAACCTCATCCTGCTCGGCCGCCTGCTCGGCTTGAAACGCCCGGCCGCCAAGAACCGTGCGGGCGAGTTGCTCGAGGCCTTTGGGCTCTCCGAGGCGGCGGCCCGCCTCGTCAAGCACTACTCGGGTGGCATGCGGCGCAGGCTCGACATCGCCGCTTCCATCGTGGTCACCCCCCAGCTGATGTTCCTCGACGAGCCGACCACGGGCCTCGATCCACGCTCTCGAAACCAGGTCTGGGACATCATCCGGCTGCTCGTGGCCGAGGGGACCACGGTCTTGTTGTGCACGCAGTACCTCGAGGAGGCGGACCAGCTCGCCGACGGCATCGCCGTCATCGACCAGGGCAGGGTGATCGCCGAGGGAACCCCCGGCCAATTGAAGGCGTCGGTGGGCTCGGGCGCCCTGCACGTGCGGGTGATGGATCCCGGGCAGCGCCCGGAAGCCGAACGGGTGCTCGACCGCGAGCTCGGCGGCGTCATCCTCGAGCCTGACCCGACGGCGCTATCGGCCACGTGTGCCGACGCCGATCGCGGCGCGGCGGCGGTCGCCGAGCTGGCCCGCAGCGGGGTGCGGATCGCCGACTTCTCGCTGCGCCAGCCCAGCCTCGACGAGGTCTTCCTGGCCCTGACGGGCCATCCGGCGGAAGTGGTGACCGGCCAACGACCCGATCCCCTCGAAGAGGAGCACGTGGCATGAGCACCATCCCGACCCAGGCCGCCTTCACGCCCACCGACGAGGTTGCGGTGCGGCGGGCCATCGCCTCGACTGCCCGCCCGGCCAGAGCGGGGCCGCTGTCGACGACCCTGACGTTCGGGTGGCGGGGGATGTTGAAGGTCAAGCACGTCCCCGAACAGCTCCTCGATGTGACCATCACGCCGGTGATGTTCGTCCTGATGTTCACCTACCTCTTCGGCGGCGCCATCGCCGGGTCCACGGGGGAGTACCTGGACTACATCCTTCCCGGGATCCTGGTGATGTCGGTGCTGTTCACCACCGTCTACTCCGGGGTAGCCCTCAACACCGACCTGACCAAGGGGGTGGTCGACCGCTTCCGCTCCCTGCCCATCTGGCGCCCGGCTCCCCTCGTGGGCTCTCTGCTCGGAGACAGCGTGCGCTACCTGCTCTCCGGCAGCGTGATCATCATCCTCGGCGTGATCCTCGGCTACCGCCCCGGTGCCGGTGTGGTGGGCGTGGCGGCGGCCCTGGCCCTGGTGGTGCTCTTCGCCTTCGGCCTCTCCTGGATGTTCACGACCCTCGGTTTGGTGCTGCGCTCGCCCAACGCGGTGATGAACGCCGGCTTCATGGGGATCTTCCCGCTCACCTTCCTATCCAACGTCTTCGTCGAACCCGCCACCCTCCCGGCGGCGCTCGAGGCCTTCGTCGACGTCAACCCCATCTCCATCCTGGCCACCGCTTCTCGAGGGCTGATGGAGGGCAACGCCGAGGCGGGCGACATCGCCGTCGTGCTGGCGGTGGCAGCCACGCTCACCGCCGTGTTCGCCCCCCTCACCACACGCCTCTACCGCCGGGGCTGACTGAACCGTCGCCGCGGGGTCCTGAGGCACCCGCCACTCCATCCGCCGGTCGCCCTGGGCGTCGGGGGCGCCAGTTAGCGCGAGCCTAGGTCGACATGGGCGTGCAGGCGCCGGAGCTCGGCGTAGTCACCCTCGTCGGGGTGGTCGGTCCCGCCGATGGGGTAGACCACCGAGCCCAGTCGATCGTTGTGGGGTAGTCCCAGGGCGTGGCCGATCTCATGGGTGGCCACCACCCGGCGCAACACGTCGTTCAGGCCGCAGTCGTCACACACCTCGATGAGCCCACCCCGGGCGTGGCCGTCCTCATCGGTCTGCTGGTCGCTCAGCCCCTGGAACTGCACCACGCCGTCCAGGCTCTCCTCACTGGTGGTGCACACCGAGATGCGGGGGCCGTCATAGACACAGGGACCGTCGCCTTGGGTCCAGCTCAGGCGCAGGTCGGCACCGGCCTCGTTCCACACCTCCACGGCGTGGCGGGTGGCCTGGTACCAGGCCGGATCGCCCGTGCGGTCGACCACGACCAGGTCGCGCTGGCCCGAGGGCCAGTGGCCGAAGGGCCGCTCGTCGGCCACGGCGGGCACGACGCGGACCAAGGCGACGGCGAGGGCCACCGCGAACACCACGGCGTTGCCCAGGCGCACCACGGCGGCCAACCGGGCCTGGCTGGGTCCGAGCGCGGCCACGTCACCGGGCCGGGGGCGCAGCAGCAGGATGTCGCCCACGCCGTGGTCCTCGGGCACCCCTTCACGCTACGACCTGTACCGGCGTTTTTACCCCCGGTCTCGATCCTCAGTGGCCCCGGTCGATCCACTCCTGGAGGTGGGGGGCCTCCTCGCCGATGGTGGTGGACTCGCCGTGGCCGGTGTGGACCACCGTGGCCGCCGGCAGGGTGAGGAGCCGGGCGCGGATGGACTCGACGATGGTGGGGAAGTCGGAGAACGAGCGCCCCGTCGCACCCGGTCCTCCGGCGAAGAGGGTGTCGCCGGAGAACACCACGTGCGGGTCGGGCAGGCGCAGACAGACCCCGCCCGGGCTGTGCCCAGGGGTGTGCAACACGGTGAGGCGGGCGCCACCCACCTCGATGGCGTCGCCGTCGGCCAGGTCGCGATCGGGTGCCCGGTGGGGGTGGACGTCGTCCCACAGCATGCGGTCGTCGGGGTGCAGGGCCACCGGCGCGCCGGTGGCCTCAGCTAGGTCGACGGCGGCGTTGATGTGATCGTTGTGACCGTGCGTGCACACGATGGCCGCCACCGATCGTCCGCCCACGGCCTCGAGGATGGGGCGGGCGTCGTGGGCCGCGTCGACCACCACCACCTCATCGCCGGCATCCACCAGCCACACGTTGTTCTCGACCTCGAAGTCGCCGCCGTCGAGGGAGAAGATGCCGGACGTGCGGACACGGGTGATGCCCACCACGTTCACAGGACCACCACGGAACGGAGGACCTCGCCCCGGCCCATCTTGTCGAACGCCCGCTCCACCTTGTCGAGGGCCAACGTCTCGGTGACGAAGCCGTCGAGGTGGAAGCGGCCCCGGAGGTAGAGGTCGACGAGCACGGGGAAGTCGCGCGAGGGCAGGCAGTCGCCGTACCACGACGACTTGAGGGCCCCGCCCCGGCCGAACAGCTCGATCAGGGGGAGCTCGATCGACATGGACGGGTCGGGCACGCCCACCTGGACCAGGGTGCCGGCGTGGTCCCGGGCGTAGAAGGCCTGGCGGTAGGTCTCGGGCCGGCCCACCGCCTCGATGACCACGTCGGCGCCGAAGCCGCCGGTCAGCTCCCGGATGGCCTCCACCGGGTCGCACTCGGCGGCGTTGACGGTGTGGGTGGCGCCGAAGCCCAGCGCCCAGTCGAGCTTGCGGGGATCGACGTCGACGGCGATGACCCGCCGGGCGCCGACCAGGGCCGACGCGGCGACCGCAGCGGCCCCCACACCCCCACAACCGATGACCGCGACGGAGTCGCCCAAGCCGACCTGGCCGGTGTTGATCGCCGCACCGAAGCCGGCCATCACGCCGCAACCGATGAGCCCGGCCGCCTCGGGTCGGGCCGCAGGGTCGACCTTGACGGCCTGGCCGGCGGCCACCAGGGTGCGCTCGGCGAAGGCACCGATGCCGAGCGCGGCGGTGAGGGCGGTACCGTCGTCGAGGGTCATGGGCTGGGTGGCGTTGGCGCTGTCGAAGCAGTACCAGGGGCGGCCCCGACGGCACGAGCGGCAGGTCCCGCACGGCGCCCGCCAGGCCAAGACGACGTAGTCGCCCGGGACGACGTTGGTGACGCCGTCGCCGACGGCCTCCACCAACCCTGCCGCCTCGTGGCCGAGAAGGAACGGGAAGTCGTCGTTGATGGCACCCTCTCGGTAGTGGAGGTCGGTGTGGCACACCCCACAGGCGGCCACGGCCACCACCACCTCACCCGGGCCCGGATCGGGCACGTGCACCGTCTCCACCGTGACGGGCGCCGCCTTCTCCCGGGCGACCACACCCCGGACCTCGTAGGCCACGCCGCACTCCTTCCGTCGTCCGCCCGAGCCCTTCTCGGCGAGACGTACCCCGCGGCCCCGGTCAGCTCCCCTCGGGGCGCACCGGGTAGCCGGGCTTCTCGATGGGGGCCCGCACCTGGTTGCCCCACTCGGTCCACGAGCCGTCGTAGTTGCGCACCTTGGGGTAGCCGAGGAGGTGGTGCAGGGCGAACCAGGTGTGGCTGGAGCGCTCCCCGATGCGGCAGTAGGCGATGACGTCATCGGAGGAGGAAAGCTCTTGCTCGCCTTCGTAGAGGGCCCGCAACTCGTCGGCGGACTTGAAGCTGCCGTCTTCGTTGGCCGCCTTCTTCCACGGCACGCTGGCGGCGCCGGGGATGTGGCCACCGCGCAGGGCTCCCTCTTGGGGGTAGTCGGGCATGTGCAGCAGCTCACCCGAGTACTCCTGGGGCGAGCGCACGTCGACCAAGCGGCCGTCGGTCTTGAGGTGGCCCCGCACGTCGTCGGCGAAGGCTCGGATGGGAGCGTCGTTGCGCTCCACCACGGGGTACTCGCTGCGCTCGCGCTGGGTGGCGTCGGTGGTGAGATCCCGACCCTCGGCCACCCACTTGGCCCGACCGCCGTCGACCAGGCGGGTGTCGGGGTGGCCGAAGAGCTCGAAGACCCACAGGGCGTAGGCCGCCCACCAGTTGAAGTTGTCGCCGTAGAACAC
>JAUJLZ010000019.1:15627-17209 GCA_030447125.1 Acidimicrobiales bacterium | reverse complement strand
TCGACGAGCGACTGCGTCTGCAGGCCAGAGCCGGGGATGGCCCGTTGCAGGCCCGAGATGATCCCGGCGGTAACGGTGTTCTCGAAGCCGAGCGGGTTGCCCACGGCGATGGCGAGCTCACCGACTTGGGGGAGATCTTCGGCGAAGGTGACCGGCGGCAAGCCCTCGCGCTCGGCTTCGAGCACGGCGATGTCGATCACGGTGTCAAGCGCCACCACCTCGGCCGGAACCCGCTTCCCGTCGGCGAAGGCCACGACCACCTCCTGGTGGGGACCGACCGACGTGGGCGTTGGTGACGATGGTCCCGTCATCGTCCCAGACGACCCCGCTGCCCTCACCGGTGGGGGTGAGCACCGCCACCACCGACGGCGCCACCTCGGCGACGATCTCGGGGATGACGACGAAGCCGACGGCGCCGCTGCCGCCCTCCTCGACGATCACCGAGGACGAGCCCGGGCCGGCCGACGGATCCTGGACCACCGGGTCGAGCACTTGCTGGTCGAGCGGGTCGCTGCACGCCGGAAGGGCCAGGACGAGGGCCACGACGGCGAGACGGTGTAGGGAGCTACCTACCCCGGGGACGACTGGTGTCGAACGTGGTTCTCCGAGTCACCGCCGCTGGCGACGATCTTGGAACTAGAGGCGTCCACCCCGTGCCCTGCACCGAGCCGGGAGTCAGTCGAGGGGCTCGGGGAAGTCGACCGGGCTGACCTCGTCGGCCACGATGAGCAGACCACCATCATGGGCTTCGGCGACGGAGTCGCCCAGATCGATGCCCAGTTGCTCCTCCAGCTCGTTGACGGTCACGTCCCGGACGGTCCCTCGCACGACTGCCCGCTCGTCGGCCCGCACGCCCAGCTCCTGTCGGCTCACCACCAGGGTGTCGAACAGCTTGAAGGCCCGGGGCGAGATCACCTCGGTGACGACGGCCGTGCCCTCGAAGGGCTCGTCGACCACGAGCTCCTCGAAGTCCTGCTCCTGGGCCTCCTCGACGATCGTCTCCGGATCGCCCTCGGCACTCTCGACGTCGCCGCCACCGTCGCATCCCACCAGAAGAAGGGCCACGGTGACGAACGGAACGAGCCCTTGTCGAAGGTCACCCCTCCCTCGGTCTGCGAACCTCACACTGTCCTCCCGGTCACCTGGCTCTGAAACGACGAGATGCCCGGTGCCTGGGCCCGGCAAACACCAACGATCCCGACGATCGCCGGAGGTTTGTTCCGAACCGTTACGAAGACCAGGGCGGTTCTGCCAGGGGATGGGATACTCTCCGCAAGTCCCGCCACGGCCTCCTCCATCCGCCCCTATGGCGCCGGAGGACCGTCCGGATTTGTACAACCAACCGAAGGGAAGTCAGGAATGATCGTTCGTCGCAAGTTGCTCTCCGGCGTGCTCGCCGGAGTGCTCATGTTTGGAGCCGTCGCTTGTGAGGAGGACAACCCCACCAGCGAGACGGAGGACATCACCCCCGAGGCCGACGAAGGGGGAGAGTGAAGACGGGCGTCGGGCGCGTAGGGCGCGGTCGGCTCAACCGCACCGAGGAAGGGACGTGAAGGAACGTCCCGGTAGCCGCCGTGGCCGG
>JAUJLZ010000019.1:13243-15527 GCA_030447125.1 Acidimicrobiales bacterium | reverse complement strand
GGCACCGGCATGAGCGTCGCGCCGCACGAGAGGGCCGACCCGGAGCCGTCCCCCAGCACGGGGGAGGTACCGGGCGTGCTGGGCTTGGAGGAGGCCGCGGCGACCGAACCGGGCCTCTCCGGGGGCAAGGCCTCGGCCCTCGCCACCGCCCTCGCCGCCGGGCTCCCCGTGCTTCCCGGCTTCGTCATCTCGACGACCGCCTCGGCCAGCATCGACCGGGACGGGTGGACGGGCGTGGCCAGCG
Organism: Acidimicrobiales bacterium; assembly: GCA_030447125.1. Next base: position 15,283 of record JAUJLZ010000019.1, on the reverse strand, counting down.
ACGAGGTCCAGTCGGCGTGGGCGGCGTTGTCCGAAGCCGGCAGCCGCCCGCTGGTCGTGCGCTCGTCCTCGACGGCCGAGGACCTCGGAGACTCCTCCATGGCTGGGCGCTTCGCCTCCGTCGTGGGGGTGCGGGGCTGGGACGACTTCTGTCAGGCGGTGCGCACGGTGCTCGACTCCCGGCGCCAGGCGACTGAGGGCAACGGTGCGCTCCCGGCTGACCACCCCATGGCCGTGGTCGTCCAGCCGTTGCTGGAGCCGGCAGCCGGCGGGGTGATGTTCGGCGTCGATCCCGTCACCGGTCGATCCGACCGCATCGTGGTCTCGGTGGTCGCGGGTGGACCCGACAAGTTGGTGAGCGGCGAGGTGGACGGCACGAGCTACGAGCTCGACCGGGGCGGCGAGCAGCAGGCGGTCCGCGAGGGAGCGGGCGGGGCCCGGCTCGACCGGCGCCAGCTCCGCCGCCTGGCCGAGCTGGGCGACCAGGTGGCCATGACCTTCGGCGGCCCCCAGGACGTCGAGTGGGCCATCGACGAGGACGGGAAGCTGTGGCTCCTGCAGAGCCGCCCGGTCACGACGCCGATCCGGGGGGTCCCCAGTGGTCCGCTGCTCGGGCCGGGTCCGGTGGCCGAGACCTTCCCCGAGCCGCTGGCCCCCCTCGAGGAGGACCTGTGGGTGGAGCCGCTGCGAGGTGCGCTGCGAGCCGCCCTACGCCTGACGGGGACGTCGTCTCCCCGCCAACTGCGAGACTCCCCTGTGGTCGTATCGCTCGAGGGTGGGGTCGCCGTCGATCTGGAGCTGTTCGGCGAAAGTGGTGACGCTCCCTCGCTCGGGCAACGCCTCGATCCTCGGCCCCGGCTTCGTCGCCTGCGGGCCGCCTGGCGGGTCGGGCGACTTCGATCCGCTCTGCCCGACCTCGCACAGAAGGTCATCGAGCGCACCGACGCCGAGCTCGCCGTCGTACCGCCGCTCGACGAGCTCACCGACCGCCAGCTGGTGGCCATGCTCGACCGCTGCCGCCAGGCCCTGCGTGCTCTCCACGGCCACGAGGTCCTGATCGGGCTGGTGGTCGACCCGGGGTCGCCCCGGCTCACCGGCGCGGCCGTCGCCCTGCGCGTGCTGGCCCAAGCTCGAGCTGAAGGCCTGAGCGACGAGGAGGTGGTCACGCGCCACCCGGTGGTGCTGGCCCTGGTGCCGCCGCACGTCCAGCCGGCGGTGTCCCTGCCTCCCGTGGATGCGCCGCCACCGGCCCAATCCCTTGCCGCTGACGATGAGGCCGACCGCGCCGCCGTGCTGCGTGAGGCGCTACGTCTTCGGGTCCGCTGGGTCCAAGAGCTGACCGGGCGGGCGGCGTGGGTGCTCGGCGAACGGCTGGTTCGCCAGGGCACGTTGGCCGACCCCGCTCTCGTGCGAGACATGCGCCTGGACGAGTTGCGGGCGCTGGTGGCGGGCCGAGCCGAGGTGTGGCAAGCCGAGCCGGGCGATAGGTCCGTGCCCGAGCCCCTGCCGGCTCGGTTCCGGCTCAGTGACCGGGGCCAGCCGGTTCCGGTGGTCAGCGCCGGCCAGCAGTCGGGCACGGGTGCCGGTGGCGGTACGGGGGTGGGACCGGTCCATCAGGGCCCCGACCCCGACGAGGGTGCTGTGCTGGTCGTGCGCACGCTCGACCCCGGCCTGGCCGCCACCCTGCCCCGCCTCGCCGGCCTGGTGGCGGAGACCGGCAGTGTCTTGGCTCACGTCGCCATCCTCGCTCGGGAGGCTGGGGTGCCCACGGTGGTCGCCCTGGCCGGCGCCAGCGAGCAGTTCCCACCGGGCACCGTCGTCAGGGTCGACGGTGCCACCGGAGAGGTCACCATCGTCGACGAGGAGGAGGAGCCGTGAGAAAGATCGCCTGGCTGTCTGCGGTCGTCACCTTGGTGGCCACCGGCAGCTACATCTTCGTCTACCTCTACCGATGGGAGTGGCACCGCGCCCTCATCGTGGCTGCGCTGTTCATCGCCGCCGAGGTGGCCACCGCGGCCGCCCTGGTCGTGCGCCGCATCGG
>JAUJLZ010000019.1:0-13143 GCA_030447125.1 Acidimicrobiales bacterium | reverse complement strand
CGAGCACCACTGGGAGAGCGACGAGCAGCGCCCCATGACGGCCGATCCGGTCGTGGTCGACATCCTGAGGGCGTCGGCGCCCCGCCGCCAGCCCTTTGCCTGGCTCGACCCCCGCGCCGGCCGGACCGGGGTGTTCATCCCGGTGCTGTTGGGCAGCGGCGTCATCGTCTCCGCCCTGGCCTGGGTGGTCGAACGCATCGCCGGGAGGACGGCGGAGCCGGCCATGGAACAGGGGCTGGGACGCCAGCTCTCCTCCATGGCCTTTCCCGCTGGGGGGTTGGTGGCCGACGATGCCGAGTTGCTGGCGCAGGACGGGCACACCCGCCACGACGAGGATCTGGCGCTCCTGCTCGGACCGAGCGCGAGTCGGTGAAGCGTCTCCTGCTCATCACGCTCGGCCTCGTTGCCGTGGGGTTGGGCGTGGTGAAGATGGCCGAGTTGACGATGACCCGGAACGAGCCTGTCCCGGCGGACTCGCGCATGGCGATCGTCGTGGAGGCCCAGACCAAGGGTCAGACCTACTACAGCCGTCTCCAGATGACCCGCTCACTGTTCATGATCTGCCGCCTGCAGGCCGACACGACGGTGCTGGACGACGACTTCCGGGTGCTCGAGCCCAACTCGTTCCGCTTCCTGATCGAGCCTGCCCTCGATGAGTCCGACCAGCGCCAGCTGCACGGCTGCCTGGAAGACGCTCGGATCGACCAGCTCCAAGTCGAGGTGGTGGCCATCGAGCGGGTCCCCGGCGACGGGGAAGAGGTGGTCGCCAAAGGCCCGCCCGATGCCGCCGGGCGCAACGACTAGCTCGCCTGGAGGTCCTCGATCTGCTGCCTGATCTCGCTCCACAGGTCCATGTCGGTCACGTCGGCGTCTTGGATCCGGTCGCACACCTGCTCGACGGAGTCCGTGGCCTCTGACCCGGCCTCACGCAGGCTCTCGAGCGCATCCTGGCAACGGTCGAGCAGCTCCTGCTTGACTGCCGGCGCCTGGTCGGTCTGCAGCTGATCGGCAGCCTCCTCGGCTTCGGCGCGCAAGTTGGCCAACGCCTCCTCCGCCTCCGCCTGTGCTTCCCCACTGGCCTCGTCGACGCCGGGAACCGCCCCGGGGTCGACATCCTCGCTGCCGCAGCCGGTCAAGGCCAAGGCGAGGGCGGTTGCGACTGATGCGATTGCTCTTCTGGTTCCCATGTAGGGGCCTCTTCCCCGGTGTCCCACTTTTTAGCCCCCCGCGCCGACCCGAGGGTCCTCGAGGCACACCTGGGCACGCCGAGCGAAGCCCTCACGCAGTCGTTGCATGTCGGCGAGCACGCTCTCGACTTCGCCCAGATCGAGCGCGCTGAGGCTCTGGAGGCCTTCGTCGAGCAGCACCAGGGCCTGCTGGGCGGAGCGGATCGTCTCCACGCATTCTTGGGGAAGCTCGGCCAGCGTGGTGGTGGTCGCAAGGGGTGTCTCCTCGACGTCGCCGCCGGCTGCCTCGGAGCTCGCTCCTTCATCGGATCCGCCCTCGAGGGCCTGGCCGACGGGGATGCCGACGGCCACCCCCACCACCAGCGCGACCACTGCTGCCAACAGGGAGCTGGCGGACCGACGTCCAGCGGTTCGTGGTGGGCGAGCGGGAGTGGACTGACCGAGGGGAGGCAGATCGTCATGGGTTGGCTCTGACATCTTCCTCCTTGGACGACGCTCAGCAGGTCGTCCTCTTCGAAGCGTGCGTCACCTTCGCCCTGGGGCCATGCAGGTCCGAACTTCTACAAGGATAGGGCTCATGACCATCATGCTTCCGCAGAGCGATCGTCGGCGGCACCTCCTGACCTTCGCGCTGATCGTGTGGGCCGTGGTGTGGATCGTCGTCGGCGTCTTCACCGGTCTGCAGATCAAGAAGTTGACCGAGGTGAGCGACAGCCTGGTGCAGTCTGGTCAGGCACTGGACACCGCAGGGGCTGCCCTGCAGGAAGTGGGCAGGTTGCCGCTGATCGGCGAAGCGTCGGAGCAGTTCGGCAACGAGGTACGGGCGACCGCCGAGGACGTCCAGGCGGCGGGGGCATCGAGCCGTGACACCGTTCGCTCGGTCAGCGTGCTCCTCGGAGCCGCGCTCGTGCTGATCCCCATCGTGCCCGTCGTCGGGCTCTATGTCCCGTTGCGCATCTCGCTGGCCCGCCAGAGGAGAGCCGTGGCCAGGGCGTTGGACGACATCGACCGCCACCCCCAACTGGAGGAGTTCCTGGCCCATCGGGCTGTTCAGCACCTCACCTACGACACCCTCCGGCAGGTGAGCACCGATCCGTGGGGCGATCTCCAGCGCCGTTCTCATCGCCACCTGGCCAATGCTGAGTTGACCAGGCTGGGTCTGACGAGCCGGCGGCGGAGGGCGAGGGCAGGGGCCAAGCCGTGAGCCGCCCGCAGCGCCGCGTAGGCTTCCCGTGCCCCTAGCCCGTTGGTACGCGCGCGCCGTCGTCCGGCTGCGGTGGGTGATCGTCGCCGCCTGGGTGATCGGTTCCGTCGCCCTGGCGATGTCGCTCCCCACGCTGGGGGAGGGCGGGGGAAGTGGGCAGTTCAGCGGCCTCACCACCCCCGACAACCCGGCGATCCAGACCGAGATCCGATCGTTCCGGGAGTTCGGCTTCCCGGTCCTCACCCGGGTTGCGGTCGTCCAGCGCAACCCCGAGGGCCTCTCGCCCGAGGCGCAGTTGAAGATCGTCTCCAACGCCATCGAGTTCAACCTCGACCCGCCACCCGAGCTGGAACGCATCGAGTTCGCCCTGCCGGTCATCAACGACTACGGGTTGCTGCCCACCGCCGAGCAGGGCACCACCGCCATCACCTATCTGTACTACCGGCCCACCGTCAACTTCCTCGGCCAGACCAACCTGGCCGAGGACTACGCCGAGCGCTACGCCGGCGAGCCGGAGGATCATCTCGTCGGGGTGAGCGGGGTCGTCCCCGGCAGGATCGACCAGCTGCGCATCCTCAGCAGCTCCCTGCACACCGTCGAGATCGTCACCGTCGCTCTCATCTTCGTGGTCGTGGCCGTGAGCTTCGGAGCCCTCGGTGCGCCCCTGGTGACGATGGTGACGGCCGCGATCGCTCTCAACGCCGTTCTTCGCGGCGGGGGGTGGTTGGGTGCCAAGATCGGCTTCGCCCTCCCGAGCGAGATGGAGCCGGTCCTCGTGGCCCTCTTGCTCGGAGTGGTGACCGACTACTCGATCTTCTTCCTGTCCGGGATGAGGGAGCGGTTGGCGGCAGGCGAAGACCGACTCGAGGCCGCCCGCAACAGCACGGCCGAGTTCGCCCCCATCGTGCTCGTCGCCGGCCTCACCGTGGCGGCCGGCAGCCTGGCCCTGCTCGTCGCCCGCATCGACGCCTTCCGGGGGTTCGGCCCGGGGATGGCGCTCACCATCCTCATCGCCTTGGTGATCGCCATCACCTTTGTGCCCGCGTGCCTGTCCTTGCTTGGCGCGGCCGTGTTCTGGCCGCGACGCCCCCGCACCACGGACTCCCCGGTTGATCAGCCGGCGCTGCGGAGCCGGGTGGTCGAGGCCATCACCCGCAAGCGAGGAGCGACGGTCGTCGTGGTCGCCGGGGCCGCGGTCCTGCTGCTGGCGGCCGCCCCCGTGCGCAACCTCGACCTTGGGTTCTCCGTCACCGGTTCGCTGCCGGAGAGCTCCGATGTCAACCGGGCAGCCGATGCCGCCGCCGAGGGGTTCTTCCCGGGCGTCCTGTCGCCGGCCGTCCTGTTGGTGGAGGGAACGGACGTCACCGAGCGGCGAGCCGCGCTCGATCGCCTGCAGGGGATGCTCGAGCAGCGAAGGGGAGTAGCAGCCGTTGTCGGACCGGCCGACCAGCCCAGCCCCTTGAGCCTGGGGGCGGTGCTGTCGAGGTCGGGCAACGCCGCTCGCTTCGTCATCTTCCTCAGCGACAGCCCTCTCGGCTCGACGGCCATCAACAACCTCGATGCGCTCTACGAGGACCTGGGTTCCCTGCTCGCCCGGGCCGGCATCCCCGATGCCGAGGCCAGCTTCGCCGGTGACACCGCCCTGGCCCGGGCGACGGTCACCCAGACCGAGGCCGACCTGGTCCGCATCATCCTCGTGGCCACGGCCCTGGGCTTCATCCTGTTGGTGCTGTTCCTGCGGGCGCTCGTGGCACCGCTGTACCTCATGGTCGTCAACCTCTTGGCGGTGACCGCTTCCCTGGGACTCACCACCTTCGTGTTCCAGACCCTTGCCGGACAGAGCGGGATCACCTTCTACGTCCCGTTCGCAGCCGCGGTCCTCCTGGTCGCGCTGGGCGCCGATTACAGCATCTTCGGCGTGGGCTACATCTGGGCCGAGGCTCGTGAGCGATCGCTGGTCGAAGCCATCAGGGTCGCGGTCCCCCGATCGACGAGGGCGATCAACGTCGCCGGGATCACCCTGGCCCTGAGCTTCGCCGTTCTCGCCGTCGTGCCGCTGAGCCCGTTTCGGGAGTTCGCCTTCGCCATGGCGGTGGGCATCGTCATCGACGTCTTCGTGGTCCGCTCGTTCCTCGTGCCCAGCCTGGTGAGCCTGGTGGGCACGGCCAGCGGCTGGCCCGGCCACTCGCTCAAACACGCTCCCCAGCCGGCGGGCGCCGCAAGCGAGCCTGCACTCCGGCCCGCGCACACCACGGCGCCAGCCCCAGCGCCGAACTGCGTCGACCTGGCCGGAGACGCGCCCCGGCCCACGTGGGCCCGCTCGCAGGATCTGATGGCGTCCCTCGTGGCCATCGTCGCCCTCGCGGGTGCCCTTCGCAAGAGGCGGCGCCCAGGCAACGGAGACTGAGAGGCGCGAGGCGGGAGGTGCGAGGTGGGGGACCCCGAACCTTTCGTCGGCCAGCAGGTGGCCTCGCTCTTCGAGCGGCGGATGAACGCCACCGCCGCCAGCAGGTGCCTTCAGGGGGACCCTCAGGTGGACGGAGCCGTCTCCCGCAGGTCGGTCTTCTGCCCCACCCCGTTCCCGGACCCGTCGGCGGGCGCTCCTGCCCCACCCGCCGCTCCTGGCGCCTCGGCCAGGCGCATGACGTGGACCGAGCCGGTGATGATGCTGCCGCTCGGCTGACGGGGAGGGTTGTTGCCCAGGTTGGCCAGGCGGCGCTGGTCCTCTTCGGTGAGCTGCTGCTTGGGCAAGGGTGACAGGTGGGCCACGTCGGCCGCCTTGATCCCGATGCCGTCACCCACCCGGTTGCCGAAGTCGTCGTCGATCAGGTACAGGTGCCAGACCATGCGCTCCTGCACCGGCCGCTCACACTGGGCGAACAGCTCGATGAAGTTGGCGACCAGGTCGTCGCGCTCCCAGTCCATCATGGTGCGGTAGCGGTCGGCGGGCTGCTGGTAGTCGTTGGTGCGGGGGATACGGGCTCGGGTGAGCTGGCCCTCGAGCACCGGGCCCTGCTTGTCGTGGGTGGGGTACGTCCCCTCCTGTAGGCCCCCGAGCATGCTCGGCTCGTAGTTCACGTGGGGGTTCTCCCCGGCGCCGTCGACGAAGTAGGTCATCTGCCCGTCACGCTGGTTGGTGCGCACCTGTGTGCCCTTGGCCTGGTTCACCGGCAGCTGCAGGTAGTTGGGGCCGACCCGGTAACGCTGGGTGTCGGAGTAGGAGAAGGTGCGGCCCACCAGCATCTTGTCGTCGGAGAAGTCCAGACCATCGACGATGACGCCCGTGCCCATGGCGATCTGCTCGCTCTCGGCGAAGAAGTTCTCCGGGGCGCGGTTCAGCACCATCTTGCCCATCGAACGGAGGGGAAAGAGGTCCTCGGGCCAGATCTTGGTGTCGTCCAGCGGATCGAAGTCGAGCTCGGGGTGCTCGTCGTCGCTCATGATCTGCACCAAGAGCTCCCATTCCGGGTACTCCCCGCGGTCGATGGCGTCGAGCAGGTCTCGGGTGGCGTGGCCCAGGTCCTTGCCCTGGATGCGGTCGGCCTCCTCCTGGGTCAAGGCGGCCACGCCCACCTTGGGGTGCCAATGGAACTTGACCAAGACGGTGCCGCCGTCGGCGTTGACCATCTTGTAGGTGTTGACGCCGAAGCCCTCCATGTGGCGGTAGTCGGTGGGGATGCCCCGGGGGCTGAACGCGTGGGTGAGCATGTGCATCGACTCCGGGGTGTTGGACATGAAGTCGAATATCCGGTTGGGCTCCTGGCGGAAGGTGACCGGGTCGGGCTTGAGGGCGTGTATGACGTCGGGGAACTTGATGGCGTCGCGGATGAAGAAGACGGAGAGGTTGTTGCCCACCAGGTCCCAGTTGCCGTCCTCGGTGTAGAACTTCACGGCAAAGCCCCGAGGGTCGCGGGCGGTCTCGGAGGAGTCTCGGCCCCCGATGACGGTGGAGAAGCGCACGGCCAGGTCGGTGCGCTTGCCCTTTTCCTGGAAGAGCTTGGCCCGGGTGTAGGTGGAAGCAGGCTCGTCACCGATCATCCCCGAGGCCTCGAAGTACCCGAAGGTGGTGATGCCCCGGGCGTGGACGATGCGCTCGGGGATGCGCTCACGGTCGAAGTGGCTGATCTTCTCCAGGAACTGGTAGTTCTCTAGCGTGGCCGGGCCACGGGGCCCGACGGTGCGCTGGTTCTGGTTGTCGTAGACGGTGTGGCCCTGGCGGTTGGTGAGGGTCTGGTCGCTCATGGTCGTCCTCTCGGGTGGACTTGCTCGGGCAGGGGCTCGTTCGGGGGGAGGCTCGCGGGGGCGAGGGCGGCGACGGGCACGAGCCCCCGACATGGGGGACACGTACCCCAGAAGGTCACCTCGGCCTCGTCGATCTCGAACCCGTGGGTGTCCGAGGCGTCGAGGCAGGGAGCCGACCCGACCGCGCAGTTGACGTCGGAGGTGGTGGCGCACACCCGGCACACGACGTGGTGGTGGTTGTCGGCGACGCGCGCCTCGTAACGGGCCGGGCCCCCCGCGGGTTGGATGCGTCGCACCAGGCCCGCACGGTCGAGGGCATGCAGGTTGTTGTAGACGGCCTGGGTGGACAGGCTCCCCACGCGCCCACGGGCGGCCTCGGCCACCTGCTCCGCGTCGCTGTGGGGCTGGTGGCACACCGCCTCGAGCACCGCCATACGAGACGCGGTTACCCGCAGACCCGCGGTGCGCAACCGCCGAGTCAGATCCTCGGCGAGCTCGTCCCCTGGCATGGCGGGGAGGTTACCCCAACGTGGAGTGGTTCAACGCTAGCGGGAAGCGTGCTCGTCCGCCGTCATGTCGTGTGAGGCGAGGCGAGAACCTCCTCACGTTCCGGAGTGTCCCACCCCTTCGTCATACTGCCGATCATGGACGTCGCCGTGGTGGTGCTCTCGTTCCTGGCCCTGTGCGTCGGGCTGACCGGTGGCGCCGCCATCGCCCTGTGGGTTGCCCAAGGCCGGGTGGGGTCGGGCGGTTCGGAGTTGGTGGACACCGTGGTGGCCGTCGCCGATCAGCGGCTGGGCGCCACGCAGGGGATGATCGACGGGCAGCTCCGTTCGCTGTCGGCAGAGCTGGGGCGCATGACGCAAACCCTGACCCGGCTGGAGGCGGAGCGGGGCCGCCAACACGGGGAGCTCACCTCCCAACTGCGGGCCGTCGTCGACCAGACGGCCAACCTCACCACTACGGCGGCGGCATTGCGGGAGGTCCTGGCCAATCCCAAGGCTCGGGGCCAGTGGGGAGAGCGCATGGCCGACGACGTCCTGCGGCTGTCGGGGTTGGTGGAGGGCGTGAGCTACGTGCGGCAGCGCGGCCTTCCGGGAGGCACGGTGCCGGACTTCACGTTTCTGCTTCCCCGTGACCTGGTGCTGCACATGGACGCCAAGTTCCCGGTCGCCAACTACGCCCGCTGCCTGGAGGCAGCCACCGACCACGAACACCTGCTCCATCGCCGCGCTTTCTTGCGCGACGTGCGGGCCCGGGTGCGGGAGCTGGGTGGTCGGGGGTACGTCGACCCGGCCAACGGGACGCTCGAGTACGTCCTGGCCTTCATCCCCAACGAGAGCATCTACGCCTTTGTCCACGAGCACGACCCCGAGTTGATCGAGGTCGCCCTGCGTCAGAAGGTCGTGCTGTGCTCGCCACTCAGCCTCTTCGCCGTGCTGGCCGTGGTGCGCCAGGCCGTCGACAGCGCCGCGGTGGAGCACACCTCGGGCGAGATCCTCTCGGCCCTGGGGGCGTTCGCTGAGCAGTGGGACCGGTTCTGCGCATCGCTCGACAAGGTGGGCCGAGCCGTCGAAGGAGTCGAGATGGCCTACCGGGAGCTGTCGGGGACGAGGCGCCGGGCGCTCGAGCGGCCGTTGGCCCGGGTGGAAGAGCTCCGCCGGCAACGGGGCCTCCCGGTGGCCGAGCTCCCGCAGCCGGTCGAGGTCGGAGGGAACGGCCCGGAGTGGGCCGGCGGCGGTCGGTAGATTGAGGCGGTGGCCCGGCCCTTCTACCTCACCACGCCGATCTACTACGTCAACGACGCGCCCCACATCGGCCACGCCTACACCACCATCGTGGGCGACGCCGTCAGTCGTTGGCACCGCCTGGTGGGTGACGATGTGTTCTTCCTCACCGGTACTGACGAGCACGGTCTCAAGATCGTCCGGGCGGCCGAGGCCAACGGCGTGAGCCCCCTCGAACATGCCGATCGCACCAGCGAGCGCTTCAGCCAGGCCTGGCACCAGCTCGACATCAGCTACGACGACTTCATCCGTACCACCGAACCTCGCCACGCCCGCGCCGTGGGCGGCCTGCTCCAGGCCATCTACGACAACGGCCACATCGAGCTCGACTCCTACGAGGGCCTGTACTGCGTGGCCTGCGAGGCCTACTACGTGGAGGCCGACCTGGTCGCGGGGCTCTGTCCCGTCCATCGTCGTCCCGTCGAGGTGTTCAAAGAGGAGAACTACTTCTTTCGCCTCAGCCGCTTCCAGCAGCCCCTGCTCGAGTGGCTCGATACCCACCCCGAAGCCATCCGTCCCGAGGCCAAGCGCAACGAGGCCCTCGGTCTCATCCGGGGGGGACTGACCGACATCTCCATCAGCCGGACCTCGATCTCCTGGGGCGTCCCCGTGCCCTGGGATCCGGCGCACGTCTTCTACGTGTGGTACGACGCCCTCGTCAACTACGCCACAGCCATCGGCTACGGCGAGGACCCCGAGCGCTTCGAACGGTGGTGGCCGGCTGTCCACCACGTCATCGGCAAGGACATCTTGCGCTTCCACTGCGTCTACTGGCCGGCGATGTTGCTGGCCGCCGGGCTGGCGCCCCCCCATCGCATCCAGGTGCACGGCTACCTGCTGGTCAGCGGGGAGAAGATGAGCAAGACGGCGTTCAACCACATCGCCCCCGCCGACCTGGTCGCCGACTTCGGCGTCGACGGGACCCGGTACCACTTCCTGCGCGACGTCCCCCTCGGTGCCGACGGCGAGTTCAGCTACGAGGGCATGGTCGCTCGCTTCAACGCAGACTTGGCCAACAACCTGGGCAACCTGCTCAGCCGGGTGGCCACCGTCGTCGCCAAGAAGTGTGGGGGGATCGGGCCGGCACCACCGACCGACACCCCCCTGGCCGCGGTGGCGGCCGAGGCCTACCGGGACGCAGCCGACGCCTGGGAGCGGTTGGCGACCCACGAGGCCCTGGATGCCACCTGGCGCCTCTTGCGCGAGGCCAACGCCCACCTCGAGGCCAACGAGCCGTGGAAGGCGGAGCCCGGCCCTGGCGTCGATGCCGTGCTGGGAGCGGCTCTGGAGGTGCTGCGGATCGTCGCCGTGCTGGCCTCTCCGGCCATGCCTGGGGCCTGTGCCGAGCTGTGGCGCCGCCTCGGACTCGACGGTCGGCCCGACCAGCAGCGCCTGCCCGAGGCCGCCGTGTGGGGTGGCTACCCAGGGGGACTGCCCGTCGACAGGGCCGCCCCGCTGTTCCCCCGCCTGGCCCCCACCTGAGCGTCTGGGCCTCGACCTATGTGGACCGACAGCCATTGCCATGTCCCTGCGGGCACCGAGGGCACGGCGACCATCGCCGAGGCCGTGGCCGCCGGCGTAGGTCGTCTGGTCAACGTAGGGACCGACGTGGCCAGCTCCCGGACCGCCATCGAGGTGGCGCAAAGCCACGAGGGGGTGTGGGCCACCGCCGGCGTCCACCCCCACGACGCCAGCGGAAACCTCGACGGCCTCGTCGACCTACTGGACGAGCCCGCGGTGGTGGCGGTGGGGGAGTGCGGCCTCGACTACCACTACGACCACTCGCCCCGCCCGGTGCAACGCCAGGTCTTCGCCGCCCAGGTGGGCTTGGCCCACGCCCACGACCTGGCCCTCGTCATCCACACCCGTGACGCGTGGGATGACACCTTCGCCATCCTGGCCGCCGAGGGGACGCCGGCGCGCACGGTCTTCCATTGCTTCACAGGCGGGACGGCCGAGGCCGAGCGGGCGTTGGCCACGGGGGCGGTCCTCAGCTTCAGCGGCATCGTGAGCTTCAAGGGGGCGTCGGCGCTGCGCCAAGCCGCTGTCGCCTGCCCCGTGGACCGGTTGACGGTGGAGACCGACAGCCCCTACCTGGCCCCGGTCCCTCATCGGGGTCAGACCAACCGCCCGGCGTGGGTCCCCCTGGTGGGGGCGGCGGTGGCGGTGGCCAAGGGTGTGGCGGTCGAGGAGATCGAGGAGGCGTCGTCGGCCACTGCCGCCCGCCTCTTCGATCTGCCGCCTGTGCCCTGAAAGTTGCAGTCTGGTTACGACCCTCTTAGGGTCCGAGGGTCCCAAGGGGAGAGGGTGGAGTCCTGACGTCCAAGGAAAGTACGTTTCGTCGCGTGTGGCTGCTGGTGGCCATCGCCGCCTCGGTGGTCCTCGGACCCCGGGTGTTCACGACGCCGGCCCCGGCGGCCGACGAGCCTGGAGAGGTGATCGTGGCGACCGGCGCACCCGGATCATCCGTCTTGCCCCTCCAGGCGCCGTCGATGCCGAGGGGACCCTCGCCCACCGTCGTGCTGACGCCGTCGGTGGTGATCCCCGACGAGCCGCCGACCACCGAGGCGCCGGCCGCTCCCCCGCCAGCACCGGCCGTCAGCGAGCCTGCGACCACCGAAGCGCCCACCGCGACCACCGAAGCGCCCACCACGACCACCACGGCTGCGCCCGTGCCGTCGACCACGACGACGGCGGCCCCCACCACGACCACGACGGCACCCCCGCCGCCACCACCTGCTGCGCCCGCGCCGGGCCCGGCCGCGCTTTCGGCCAGCCACGACGACGGCGTCCACGAGGGCATGGTCTCCTGGTATGACCTCCCGGGAGCCCGACCCGGGGTGTGCGCCCACCGCACCATCGACAAAGGCACCGTCGTCACGGTGACCAACCTCGACTCTGGAAAGTCCATCACCTGCACGGTCGACGACCGGGGCCCCTACAGCGGGGACGGCAAGGTGCTCGACCTGCACAAGGACGACTTCTCCCGGCTCGCCCCGCTGGAAGAGGGGGTCTTCCCCGCCCGCCTCGACTGGTGACCCTCTCTGGTCGGGAGGTCGCCGACCTCCTGGCCCGGTACGGCCTTCGTCCCAGCCGGGCGCTCGGTCAGCACTTCGTCGTCGATCCCAACACCGTCCGCCGCATCGCCCGTCTGGCCCGCCTGCGCCCCGGCGACCGGGTGGTTGAGATCGGCGCCGGACTCGGCTCGCTCACCCTCGCCCTGTGTGAGACGGGAGCGCAGGTCACGGCCGTGGAGATCGACCGGCACCTCATCCCTGCCTTGCGGGAGATGGTCGAGCCGGTCGGGGCGACCGTGGTCCAAGCCGACGCCCTCGCCCTCGACTGGGATGAGCTCCTGGGGCCCTGGCCCGACGTCAGCGACAACCGGCGGGGCTGGTCCCTCGTTGCCAACCTCCCCTACAACGTGGCCACGCCATTGGTGGCCGACCTACTCGACCAGGTGCCGGCCATCACCCGCATGCTGGTGCTGGTGCAGCGGGAGGTGGGTGAACGCCTGGCCGCCGGCGTGGGCGACGCTGCTTATGGCGCCGTCTCGGTCAAGGTGGCCTACTGGTCCACGGCCAGGCTGGCGGGCAGCGTCCCGGCCACGGTGTTCCTCCCGGAACCGGCGGTGGCATCGATGCTCGTCAGCCTCGAGCGTCGCCCGGCGCCGGCGGTCGACCCGGCCGTGGTGGCACCCGAGGCGCTGTTCGCCCTGGTGCGGGCCGGCTTCGCCCAGCGGCGCAAGATGCTGCGGCGGGCCCTGGCCGGGCTGGTCGAGGCCGAGGACTTCAGCGCCGCCGGGGTGCGCCCCGAAGCCCGGGCGGAGGAGCTCGACGTAGCCGCCTGGGGTCGGCTGGCGGCGTCGCTCGAGCGGCATCGGGCCCGCTCGTGAGCGTGGTGCTGTTCGCCCCGGCCAAGTTGACGTGCTCGTTGCGCATCACCGGCGCCAGGGCTGACGGGTACCACGAGATCGACGCCGAGATGGTCACCCTCGACCTGGCCGACGAGCTCGCCTTCGACGAGGGTGACCATCTGGAGGTGGTGGGGGCGACGGGGTTGGCCGTGCCCCAAGGCGACGACAACCTGGTGCGCCGAGCGCTGGCGGCGATCGACCGGCGGGCGGCCGTCCGCTTGGTCAAGCGGATCCCTGCCGGTGCCGGATTGGGTGGGGGCTCGGCCGACGCCGCCGCCGTGCTGCGCTGGGCGGGCTGTTCGGACCGGCTCCTGGCAGCATCGCTCGGTGCCGACGTCGCCTTCTGCCTGGTCGGAGGCCGGGCCCGGGTCACCGGCGGGGGAGAGGTGATCACCCCGTTGGCACCGGTGGTGCGCGCCTACACGCTGTTGATCCCGCCCTTCGGCGTGGCCACCGCCGAGGTGTACCGGGCGTGGGACCGGCTGGGGGGCCCGACCGGCGATGGCCTCAACGACCTGGAGCCGGCCGCCCTCGATGTGGCCCCGGCGTTGGCCGAGTGGCGGGATCGCCTGGGCGACGCCACTGGGCTCACCCCGGTGCTGGCGGGGAGCGGCTCGAGCTGGTTCGTAGCCGGTGCCTTCCCCGGTGAGGGCAGGATCGTCGCCCGAACGACCGGCGAGGACATCGTGGCGGGCAGTGTCGGGACCGCCGACTGAGGCGGGGAGCGCTACTTCTTGGCCCGGCGTTGG
The DNA here is from genome assembly GCA_030447125.1 of Acidimicrobiales bacterium. Next base: position 58 of record JAUJLZ010000019.1, on the reverse strand, counting down.
AAGCGCGTGCGCTTGAGCATCTTCTTGTGCTTCTTCTTGCGCATGCGCTTGCGGCGCT
>JAUJLZ010000018.1 GCA_030447125.1 Acidimicrobiales bacterium | reverse complement strand
GCTCGACCCCGTCGGCGTCGGTGTAGACGCTGCGGTAGAAGCCGGCCAGCTTGTCGTTCAGCACGCCCCGGAAGCCCACGTGCAGGGTCCAGGCACCGGGACAGGCGACCGAGACCAGCACCAGGGTGAGACGCTCGGCTTCCTCGTCGAGGCGGGGCTCGGCCTCGATGCGGGTGCCGTCGAGCCCGGCCAGCCAGGCCCCGTCGATCTCGAGCTCGGCGGCGTTGCACACGATCTCTTCCACTGCCTGCTCGACGTCGATGGCGACGGCCACCGTGCCGTAGAAGGTGGCGGTGTCCAGGTCGGGCTCGACGTGCAGGTCATAGCGGCGGGGAACGATGTGGCGGGGCAGGCGGAAGTCGTCCTCGGCCACGGGGTCGAGCAGAGGGGTGTCGGGCACGGATGGAGGCTACCGGCACTAGGTTCCCGCCCCATGGGCGCAGGGGTCGACGTGGTGGGGATCGGCAACGCCCTGGTCGACGTCATCGCCCGGGTCGACGACGACTTCCTCGTCGCCCACGAGCTGGTGAAGGGGTCGATGGCGTTGGTGGAGCCGTCCCGGGCCGAGCAGCTGTACGCGGCCATGGGACCGGCGGTGGAGGTGTCCGGCGGTTCGGCGGCCAACACCATGGCCGGCCTGGCCTCGCTGGGCTCGCGTGCCGCGTTCGTGGGACGGGTGGCCGTCGACCAGCTCGGGGCGGTGTTCGCCCACGACATCCGGGCTGCGGGGGTGGCCTTCGACGTGGCCCCGCAGGGGACCGGCTCGCCCACCGGGCGTTGCCTCGTCGTGGTCACCCCCGACGCCGAGCGCACCATGAGCACGCTGTTGGGGGCAGCCAGCGAGCTGGGCCCCGACGACGTGGACGAGGCCACGGTGGCCGGGGCCACCTTCACCTACCTCGAGGGCTACCTGTTCGACCGCGATCGGGCCAAGGAGGCGTTCGACAAGGCCGCCACCATCGCCCACGGTGCCGGTCACCAGGTGGGGTTGTCGCTGTCGGACTCGTTCTGCGTGGCCCGCTTCCGCAAGGAGCTCCAGAGCCTGGTGGCCTCGGCCGTCGACCTCCTGTTCGCCAACGAGGACGAGCTGCGGCTGCTCTACGAGACCGACGACGCCGACGAGGCGTTGGCGGCGGCCGCTGACGTGTGCGACCTGGTGGTCATGACCAGGGGGGCGGCAGGCTCGACGGTGGTGGCCGCCGGCGGCCGCCACGACGTGCACGCTGCGCCTGTGGACCAGGTGGTCGACACCACCGGCGCCGGCGACCTCTACGCCGCCGGTTTCCTCCACGGTCTGATCCGGGGCCTCGGCCCGGTGGCGTGCGGTCGCCTGGGAGCGGCGGTCGCAGGCGAGGTGATCACCCACATGGGTGCCCGCCCCGAGACCTCACTGGCCGACCTGGTGGCCCCGCTCCTGTCCTGAGCACCCCGGCGGCCTCCGGGCCCGAAGTGGACCAGACTGGAGCGGTGGGAGCCCGGCGAGTCGACACCCCCGACGGCAGGCACTGGACCGTGCGTCGCCAGTGGGCGCCCCGCCTCGCCGGCCGCGGCCTGCGAGCCCGCTTCGACCGGGCCCGGCGGGGCGACGGTGATCGCAGCGGCTGGCTCGATGTCCTGGGGCTTCCCGATTGGGCCGGGGAAGCCCCGGCGGCGATCCTGGGCGTGGCCGTCTTCATCGCCGTGGTGGTGCTGATGCTGTTCCTCGGCCTCCCCCTGATCCTGGCCCTGGTCGACGTGGTCCTGGTCGTCGTCCTGGTCCTGGGCGGGGTCGTGGCCAGGGTGCTGTTCCGCCGGCCCTGGACGGTCGAAGCCGTCGATGGCGCCAGCGCGCGCGTCACCCGTCGCGTCGTGGGCTGGGGGGCCAGCGGGCGCACGCGCGACGAGATGGCCGCCGAGCTGGCCCACGGTCGGATCCCCGGCCCGGATCCAAGTGGCGCTACCGCCCGTCGCCGTCGTCCTCGGGAGGGAGGAACTCGAAGCTGAGGTCGCCCAGGCGGACCAGGGTGGAGGCCACCCACCCACCGATCCCGCCGAACTGGTCGTCGAGGACCGAGCCGTCGGCCAGGGTCCGCTCGTCGAGGGGGATGCTGCCCTCGTAGGAGACCTCGATGGCGAACTCGCCGTCACCCGGATCGTCACCGCCGAAGACCTGCTCGATGGTGTGGCCGGAGCGCACCAGGGCCTCGGTCGCCGTCAGTGGAGTGGACTCGGGTAGTACGGCCAGCACCTGATCGGGGTCGGGTCGCTGGGCCAGGCGCTGGATGCGCATGGCCACCTCGACCAGGACCTCGGGGGGCTCGTCGGGGGGCTCGTCGATGTACCAGCTCCGGTAGGCCGTCTGCGACCACGTGGGCCAGTCCAGGGTGATGTCGGCCTGCACCCGGGGGGGCGAGCCTTCACCGGGGACGCCATAGCTCGTCTCCCAGGTCACGTCGCCGAGCAGCACGTCCACCTGGAAGCGCTCCTCGAAGGCCTGGCGCTCGAGCAAGGCGTTCTCCAGCGCGTCGCGCAAGGCCCCGATGGCATCGGTGAAGACGTGGTCGAGCATCGCCGGCCAGGGTAGGCCAGCGACTGGTTCAGTCTGCCTCCAGCAGCTTGAGCACCGTGCGCTCGGCCCGGCTCATCCGAGACCCACCACGCGAGCGCCGCCAGGACTCGGCCAGGGTGCCGTCTCGGTAGGCCTCGGCGACCTGGGGGTGGACGTAGCTGCTGCGGGCCACGGCGCGGGTGTTCCCCAGCTTCTCGGCGGCGGCGTCGATGGCCACCAGCGTGTTGCGGTCGGCTTCTTTGGGCGTGGCCGCCGGCCCCAGCCCGACGAGGGTCTCGGCGGCCACGACGGTGCCACCCCAGGTGCGGAAGTCCTTGGCCGTGCGCTCGCCTCTGGCCAGCGAGCGCAGGTAGTCGTTGACGTGGGTGGAGGTGATGTCGACCACTCGGCCGTCGTCTAGGTACTGGAACAGGTCCTCGCCCGGAAGCTCCTGGCACTGCCTGACGATGCGGGCCAGGCGCGGGTCACGGACCTCCACGTCGAACTCGGTGCCGCTCTTGCCCCCGAACTCCAACTGGACGACGCCACCGTGGACCTCGGCGTGGTCGTGCTCGATGGTGGTGAGCCCGTAGGAGTCGTTGGTGACGGCGTACTCGTCGTTGCCGATGCGGATCAGGGTCTCGTCGAGGAGGTGGACCACGGCGGCCAAGACCTTCTCCTGGGGGAGCCCGGGGCGGCGGAGATCGGCCTCGACCTGAGCTCGCACCCTGGGCAGGACGCGTCCGAAGGCGGCCAGGCTGTCGAACTTGGCCGTGTCGCGCACCTCCCGCCAGTGGGGGTGGTAGCGGTACTGCTTGCGGCCCCGCTCGTCTCGTCCGGTGGCCTGGATGTGGCCGTCGGGACGCAGGCAGATCCACACGTCGGTCCACGCCGGGGGAATGACGATGGCCTCGATGCGGGCCCGCTCCTCGGGATCGGTGACCAGCGAGCCGTCGGCCCGGCGGTAGGAGAACCCCTTGCCCTGGCGACGCCGGCTGATGCCGGGCTTGAGATCGTTGACGTAGCGCAGCCCGGCATCGACGGCGACGGCGGCGGGATCGGTGGCGGTCATGGCGGGGCGGTGGTACCCAACCAATCGGCGGCTCGCACCTCAGGTCGGGAGGGACACGCCCAGTTGGTCGAACAGGAAGGCGAGGACGTCGGCCGCCTCGTCGGCCTGCTTGCCCACAGGCTTGCCCGCGCCGTGGCCGGCCCTGGTCTCCACCCGCAGGAGCACGGGCTGGGTGTCGGCGCAGGAGCTGGCCGCGCTGAGGCGGGCGGCGAACTTGCGGGCGTGGCAGGGGTCCACCCGGCTGTCGCTCTCGGCGGTGGTGAGCAGGACGGCGGGGTAACAGGTGGCGTCGACCACCCGATGGTAGGGCGACCAAGAGTGGAGCCAGGCCAGCTCCTCGGCCACCTCGGGATCGCCGTACTCGGCGATCCACAGCCGGGCGATGAGGAAGCGGGGGAAGCGCACCATGTCGAGCAGGGGCACGGCGCAGTGCACGGCCCGGCACAGGTCGGGTCGCTGGGTCAGGGCGGCGCCCACGAGCAGGCCACCGTTGCTGCCTCCCCTGATGGCCAGTCGGGGTCGGGAGGTCAGGCCCTCGGACACCAGCCAGTCGGCGGCGGCGATGAAGTCGTCGAAGCTCTGCTGCTTGCGCTCGCGCATGCCCGCCCGGTGCCAGTCCTCGCCGTGCTCGAAACCGCCCCGGATGCCGGCCACGGCCCAGATGCCCCCGGCGTCGGCCACGGCCACGGCCAGGGGAGACCACGCCGGCCCGTTGGCGATGGCGAAGCCGCCGTAGCCGGTGAGCACGACGGGCGTGTCGGGGTCGGCTCGGGTGGTGGCCCGCTGCACCAGGAACAGGGGGATCTCCACGCCGTCAGTGGAGGGGTAGGCGACCTGGTGCACCTCGTAGTCATCGGGGGCGAGCGCTCGGTCGGTGCCGTCGCCCCAGGGCTCGAGACCGGCAGGTGTCCAGCGCCACAGGTCCGGCGGGCGGGCAAAGGAGCTGAAGGCGACGAAGGCGAGCTCCTGTTCGGGCTCGGCGTCGAGGCCGGCGAGGTTCCCGAGGCCGGGGAGCTCGACGGCCACGTCGCCGGCACCGTCGAGGCGGTAGCGGTGGAGGTGGGCGACCGCCACCTCGGTGGACGCCACCAGGAGCGACGGTCCGGCCACGGCCACCCCCTCGATGACGGCGTCGGACTCGGCCACCAGCGTCTCCCACTGGTCGGCCTGGGGTGCCGCGAGGTGCGCCGTCACCACGCGGCCGCGCGGGGCGCCGAGGGTGGTGGTGCCGAAGAGGTGATCACCGGTGACCTCCATCGACGTCACCGCCTCCTCACCCTCGATCAGGGCGGTGCGTTCGCCGGTGGTCCGGTCGATCAGGTGCACGTCGACCCGGCTCCAACCGAGTGACACGTGGATCAGGAGCCAACGCCCGTCACGGCTGAGCGACACCTGGGGCCAGGCGGTGGGGTCGGGCATGTCGTCGTCGCCCCACACCAGCTCGTCGGCGGCGGGATCACCGCCCAGGCGGTGCCACCACACCCTGCGGTGGTAGCCGGCCTCCTCGGGAGCGACGGTGGCGGGGTCGGGATAGCGGGTGTAGGCGAAAGCCGAGCCGTCGGCGAGCCAGGCCACGCTGGCGGCCCGGGTGTGGGCGATGGCCTCTCCGAGGTGCTCGCCGGTGGCGACGTCGAGGACCCGCAGCGTGCTGCGTTCGTCGCCCGCCTCGGACGTGCCGTAGGCCACCAGGGCGCCGTCGGGCGAGGGGTGGAACCAGTCGAGGGCGACGGTGACATCCCCCTGGGCTCCCGGGTCGACCAGGGTGGAGGCGGGGACCTGGGGGTCGACGGCCGAGCGCACCACCAGCACGGCCTGGTCGCGCCCCCCGCCCCGCTCGCGGGTGAAGAGTCGCTCGCCGGCCACACGGGGCGAGGAGATCGACGGGACCCGCAGGAGCTGGTCGAGGCGCTGGCGCAGCCCGGCGCGAGAGGGGAGGGCGTCGAGCAACGAGCGGGTCCGCTGGTTGTGGGCGCCGACCCACGCCCGGGTCTCAGGCGAGTCGCCGTCCTCCAACCAGCGGTAGGGATCGGCGACGTCGATGCCACCCAGGCGCTCGACGAGCGGATCGACGCGTGCCTGGGGCGGCGGCGGGACCCTCACCGGTTGGGGGGAAAGCGGGTCAACCCCGTCCGGCGTTGGGCTTGCGACCGTGGTTGGCCTTGGAGGAACGGGCCTTGGACTTGCGCTTGGCGGTCTTCTTCGACATGGGAGACGACCCTACCGGCCGGTCGACGTCGGCGTTCTCTCGGCTGTGAAGCCCAGGTGGTGGTGCTCACGGCCGAAAGAACGGGGCATGGAGGGCCGGTCGGCCGGTCAGGGGGTGTGGGAGGCGGTCCAGGCCAGGAGGTCGGCGGCCGAGGCGGTGTTGACCACCCGGTCGGGGCCGACACCGGCGGCGGCCAGGCGGTCGGTCCCGTAGGGCTGCCACTCGAGTTGGCCGGGGGCGTGGGCGTCGGTGTCGACGGAGAAGCGGCATCCGGCCTCCACGGCCTGAGCCAAGAGGCGCCGGGGCGGGTCGAGGCGCTCGGGTCGGCAGTTCACTTCTACGGCCGTGTCGAATTGAGCGCAGGCGTGGAAGACGAGCTCGGCGTCGAAGTTCGACTCGGAGCGTCCCTTGCCGCTGACCCCTCGCAGGCGCCCGGTGCAGTGCCCGAGCACATCGACGTGGGGGTTGGCCACGGCCACGGCCATGCGCCGGGTCATGGCCGGGGCGTCCATGCGCAGCTTGGAGTGCACGCTGGCCACCACCAGGTCGAGGGCGGCGAGCAGGTCGTCCTCCTGGTCGAGGGCGCCGTCGTCGAGGATGTCGACCTCGATGCCGGTGAGGATGCGAAAGGGCGCCACCGCAGGGTCGGCCTCGGCCTCGGCGGCCAGCTCGGCGTTGACCGCTGCCACCTCCTCGAGTTGGGCCCGCAGGCGCTCGGGGGTCAGGCCGTTGGCCACCTTCAGACGAGGGGAGTGGTCGGTGAGCACGACGTAGTCGTGGCCCAGATCCCGCGCCGCCCGGGCCATGGTGGCGATGGTGGCCCCGCCGTCGCTCCACGTCGAGTGGGTGTGGCAGTCACCCTGCAGGGCGGCCCGCAACTCGGCCCCGGCGGGGGTGGCGGCGTTGATGGCCGTCGTCTCCTCCAACTCGACCAGGTAGGGCGGGACCTCGCCGGCGACCGCCTGCTCGACGATGGCGGCGGTCTTGGGCCCCAGGTGCTCGATCTCGGTCAGCCGCCCGGAGCGGGCCCGCTGCTCCACCTCGGCGGGGTCCAGGGCGGCCACCACGGCTGCGGCCGTGTGGTAGGCCCGGGCCCGGTAGGTGGGGGCGTGGGCCCGGTCGAGCAGGTAGGCGATGCGGGCCAGAGCAACCGCCGGGTCCATCGAGGCGACGGTACGCGATGAGCGCCGCCGAAAGGCGGCTCCCGGCACTCTGCACTTCGGCGAGCGGCAGCGAGCCCGTCAGTCGTCGACGTCGGTGATGGAGACCCACTCCCGGGGCCGGAACGTCCACTCGCCGTAGCGACCCTCGCCCAGGCGGTCGGCGGGCAGCTTGCCCGAGAACACCTCTTCGTAGGTCCAGTCGGGCTGCTTGTCGCGAAAGCGCCCGTCGAGGATGGCCACGCCTCCGGTGATGTCGACCAGCTCGGCGACCAGGTAGGGAGGCACCGCCGCGGCCTGGCCCGAGACGTGGGCGGCCATCTCCTCGGGGAAGCGCTCCAGGACGCTGTGCACCACCGCCTCGTGCTGGTGGGCCAGGTAACAGCGGGCGCTGTCGGCCACGACAGCCACGCTGGACTCCATGGAGGCGAAGGCCCGCTCGGCGCCCTTCGACTGGCTGAGGTCTCGCAACAAGCCGCTGATCTTGAGCCCGCCCTGCTTGCACGGTGTGCACTGCCCGCAGGACTCCACGCCGAGGAACCGGGACACCCCGGCGGCCACGGCCACCAGGTCGACGCTGTCGTCCATGACGATGAAACCACCGGACCCGACCCCGCTGCCGATGGCGCTCATGGCCTCGTAGGAGACGGGTGTGTCGAGTTGGTCGGCGTGGATGAGCCCGTTGGCCACCCCAGGCATCACCGCCTTGATGCGGCGTCCCTCCTTGGCGCCGCCGCCGATGCTCTCGATGACCTCGCGCAGCGGGGTGCCCATGATGACCTCGGCCACGCCGTGGTGGCGGGTGGATCCGGTGACGGTGCACACGATGGTCCCCGGGGACTCCTCGGTCCCGACCGTGCGGAACCAGGCTGCACCCCGCTGGAAGATGCGGGGGACGTTGGCCAGCGTCTCGACGTTGTCGACCAGGGCAGGGGGCGCGTCGGTGGCCCCGCCGGGGCCGGCCATCTGCACGTTGGCGGCGGAGGTGACGCCGGGTCGGGCGCCGCCGTGACGCTCCTCGAACGAGCGGACGCCGCGGCGAAAGGGTGGAGCCAGCCGGGGGAAGGGGTAGCGCCCGTCGATGGTCTCGAGCAGCGCCGTCTCCTCGCCGTAGAGGTACTCGTCGGGACCCTCGAACACCTCGAGGGCCACGTCGCCCGACCACCCCGACGCCTCGGCCTCGGCGATGGCGGTGCGCACCCGGGCCACCTCGATGGCGAAGGAGCGCTTGAGCCCGAAGATGACCCGATCGGCGCCCACCGCGTGGGCGGCGATGAGGGCGCCCTCGAGGACGTGGTAGGGGTTCTTGCGCAGGATGCTGCGGTCCTTGAAGGTGCCGGGCTCGCCTTCGGCCCCGTTGACCACCACCGTGGTGCCCACCCGGTCGGAGCGGTTCTCCACCAAGGTCCGCCACTTGCGCCCAGTGGGGAAGCCGGCGCCCCCCCGGCCCCGCAGACCGGAGGCCTCGAGCGTCTCCACCAGCACCATGGGCTCGACCTCGCGGGCCACGGCCAGCCCCTCGCCCCCCCGCTTGGCCCGGTACTCCTCGAGACTGCCGATGGTGCTGGCGAACAGGACGCGACGGACCTTCCTCATGACCCCCCATTGTGACCGTCCCAGGCGCGCTACCGGAAACCGCTGTCAAGCCGGTAGGACGGAGGGGTGGCCGTGCTGCACACCATCGGGCACGGGAGGCGGTCGGTGCCCGAGCTGTCGGCCCCCCTCGAGGCGGCGGGGGTGGCCCTGCTGGTCGACGTCCGGCGCCATCCCGGCTCGCGGCGCAACCCGCAGCTCTCCGGCGAGCGCTTGGCCATCGAGCTGCCGGCCAGCGCCGGTATCGCCTACGAGTGGTGGGGCGAGGAGCTCGGAGGCCGCCGCTCGGGATCGACCGACTCGCGCCACTCCGCGTGGCGCAACGCCTCGTTTCGGGCCTACGCCGACCACATGCAGACACCCGGGTTCCGCCAGGCGTTCGCGGCCCTGATGGAGCGAGCGGTCGGTGAGGGCGTAGCCGTCATGTGCGCTGAGACCCTGTGGTGGCGGTGCCACCGCCGCCTGCTGGCCGATGCCGCCGTGCTGCAGGGGATCGAGGTCACGCACCTGTTGGGCCAGGGCCGCTCGACGCCTCACCCGCTCCACCCGGCGGTACGGATCGACGACGACGGCTGGCCGGTGTACGACGTCGAGGCGCCCACCCGGTTGTGGTAGGGCCACTCTTGACCCGTCGGGCGGGGTGCCGGCGTGGACTGCGACGGCTCGGGGCAGGGCACCAGGCATGACGATGCTTTCCGTGACCGATCCTGCCACCGCCCGGACCGTAGGCACACTCGAGGTGAGCGACCCCCACCAGCTGGTGGTCGCCGCCCGGGCGGCCTCCGCGGACTGGGCCCGGACCTCGCCCAGCAAGCGGGCGGCCATGCTACGAGCCGGCGCGAGAAGACTCAGGGACGCCACTGACGACCTCGCCCGGCTGCAGACGGGGGAGACGGGCAAGCCCCTGGGTGACTCGCGGGGCGGGGTCGAAGCCGGGATCGGGGCCATCGAGCAGTACGCCGAGGTCGGACCTCTGCATGGGAGCCGGTCGTTGCAGGGCGGGGTGGGCGCGTCCGACTGGATGACGCGGGTCAGCCGAGGGGTGGCGGTGTTGTGCCTGCCCTGGAACGACCCCGTGGCCATCGCCTGTGCCCAGATCGCCGCCAACCTCGTGGTGGGCAACACCGTGGTGTGCAAGCCGAGCGAGAAGACGCCGCTGGCCACCGCCGAGGTGATCCGCCTGCTCGCTGAGGACTTGCCCGACGGCGTGGTGCAGCTGGCGGTGGGAGACGGATCTGTGGGCGCCGCCCTGGTGGCCCACCCCGAGGTCGATGTGGTGGTCCACGTCGGTTCCCGGCGCACCGGGCGTGAGGTCGCCCGGGTGTGTGCCGACCGAGGGGCCAAAGCCATCCTCGAGCTGGGCGGCAAGGACCCCATGATCGTCGACGCCGGCGTCGATCCCGTCTGGGCGGCGGAGCAGGCCGCGACGGGGTGCTTCGCCAACGCCGGCCAGATCTGCACGTCGGTGGAGCGGGTCTACGTGCACCGCGACCTGGCCGACGCCTTTGTCGACGAGCTCGTGTCCCGGGCCAAGGCCATGCGGGTGGGGCCGGGGACCGACCCCGCCACCGAGATGGGGCCGATGATCGACGACGGGCAGCGGGCACTGGTGGACGACCACGTGCGCCAGGCGCTCGACGCCGGGGCCGAGCTGCGATGTGGCGGGGCCCCGCTGGAAGGTCCCGGCTCGTTCTACCCGCCCACGGTCATCACCGGCGTGGGGCCGGGCATGGACATCACCGAAGAGGAGACCTTTGGGCCCGTCGCCGCCGTCCAGGTGGTCGACTCGTTCTCCCAAGCACTGGCCCTGGCCGATGCCACCCCCTACGGCCTGGCCGCGGTGGTGCTCACCGCTGACATGGCCCATGCCCAGGCGGCCATCGACGGCTTGGCCGTGGGCACGATCAAGATCAACGCCGCCTTTGGCGGAGCCCCGGGCGGCGCCGCCTCGCCCCACGGCGCCTCGGGCGAGGGCTTGGGCTACGGGCCCGAGCTGCTCGACGAGCTGACCCGGGTGCGCGTCGTGCACCTGCAGCCACCGCCGTCGTGATCCGCCGGTTCCCAAGCGTCCGCCGCCGGGCCGCTGGGTAGCGTCGCAGCTGTGGCGTCGTTGGTGTGGATCTCGGGGGCATCCAGCGGGATCGGGGAGGCGTTGGCTCGCACCGTCCCCGACGAGCAGGCCCGGGTCATCGGCATCAGCCGACGGGCGCCGGCCGGCGTCGAGCACCTCCCCGCCGACCTCTCCGACCCGGGCTCCTGGCCTACGGTGGGGGCCTCCTTCGAGCGGGAGCTGGCCGGCTTCGACGGGAACCGGGTGGTGTTCGTCCACAGCGCGGGCACGATCGAGCCGCTGGGCTTCGCCGGCGAGGTCGACACCGACGGCTACGCCGCCAACGTCGTGCTCAACAGCGCTGCCCCCCAGGTGCTCGGCCACCTCTTCCTCGCCGCCACCCGCCACGTCGAGGCGGAGCGCCACCTGGTGATGATCACCTCCGGGGCGGCCCGCAGCGTCTATCAGGGGTGGTCGTCCTACGGCGCCGGCAAGGCCGCCATCGACCAGTGGGTACGCAACGTCGGTGCCGAGCAGGACCGCCGTGGCGGCGTTCACGTGGTGTCGGTCGCGCCCGGCACGGTGGACACCGCCATGCAGGCCGTGCTGCGCACGGTGGACGAGGACGACTTCCCCCAGCGCCAGAAGTTCCTCGATCTGCACCGTGGCCGACAGCTGTCGGATGTCGACGACGTGGCTGTGCGCATCTGGAGCTTGCTCGAGGCCGGTCTCGACAATGGCAGCGTGGTCGATCTCCGCCAGCTCGCCGGCTGACCGTCACCACCGTCGCTCGCTGACCTCGTGCACGTCCTGTCCAGTCGGATCCTGGTCCGCCCCGTCCACCTCGAACGCTCGCTCGCCTTCTACGGCGACACGCTCGGCCTGGCCGTCTACCGGGAGTTCGGAGAGGGCAGCCACCGGGGCGTGGTGTTCTTCCTCGGCGGCGGCTTCCTCGAGGTCTCGGGCCGTGGCCACGATGGCGCCGGGTCGAGCGTCGAACTGTGGCTCCAGGTGGTCGACGTCGATGCCGTGCACGCCGAGCTCCGAGGCCGGGGCGTCGAGATCCTGCGTCCGCCCGTCGACGAGCCCTGGGGCCTGCGCGAGCTGTGGATCGCCGACCCCGACGGGCTGCGCATCGCCGTGGTGGAAGTGCCGCCCGAGCACCCGATGCGGCGTCGCCCGACGCTGCAGGGCTGAGGCGTCAGACCGCGGGACTCCCGTGGCTGTGGCCTGGCTGCTGACGTCTCTCCTGCTGGCGATGGTTGGAGGAGGAGGCGGTGACCACCATTGCCCTTGGTGGTGGCCGAGGCGCGGACGGGGTAGGGCGCCTCGGGGCCGCCACCCGCGGCCGTCGCCAGAGACGAGGAGGACGAGTGATCGGTTTCATCGTGTTCGGTTTGGTGGTGGGCGTGGTCGCCCGCCTCCTGGTACCCGGCCACCAGCACCTGGGCATCGTCGTCACCCTGTTGCTCGGAGTGGTGGGCTCGGTCGTGGGCGGCGTCGTGGCCAACCTGTTGGGCACCGGCGACGTGTTCGAGCTCAACATCATCGGCGCGATCGTGGCCATCGCCGCCGCGGTCGTCCTGATCGTGATCGGTGAGCGAGTCGACGGCGTCCGCCGTCATAGCCGCTCCTGATCCCGGTCGGACGAGAGGCCTTCTGGGTCTCACACCGTCTCGACGACGATGAGGATCGCCATGCCCACCGCCAGGGTCAGCCCGACGTTGCGGGTGCGCCAGGCCACGAGCGCAGCCACGACGCCGGCGAGGAGCCGGGGTTGGACCAGATCCAGGTGGCCCTCAGGGCGCACGAGGGCGGGGACGACGATGGCGGCCAGCACCGCCGCAGGTATCTGGCGTAGCACCCGGGCGGTGGCCGGCGGCACATGGGTCAGCCGGTGGGCGAAGGACAGGAACGACGCCCGCATGGCGTAGGTGCCGGCTCCGGCGAGGACGATGGCCAACCACACGCTGGTCATGAGGTCAGGTGGTCGGGTGGTGGCTCGTCTCGATCAGCCGACAGGTCGGCGACGACACCAGCGCCGACGCCCATCCCCGCGCCGACCAGGAGGGCCAAGGGACCGGCTCCCACCTCGGCGGCGATCACCGACGATGTCCCGCCGACCACCGCCGCCACCACGGCGGGACGGGTGGTGAGCAGCGGGACCAGGAGCACGAGGAAGACGAGGGGCACGGCGAAATCGAGGGGGATGCTCTCGGGGACCGCACCGCCGACCAGGACGCCGACGACGGTTGCCGTCTGCCAGGACAACCAGAGCGCAGTGCCTGCGCCGAGGTAGTAGGGGAGTCGGGACTCGGGATCGGTCCCAGCCGACCAGCGGGTGACGGAGAGCGCGTAGGCCTGATCGGTGAGGAGGTAGGCGACGCCGAGGCGTCGGCGCAGCCGTTCGTGGCTCAGGTAGGGGGCCAGCGACGCCGAGTAGAGCACCAAGCGCAGGTTGACCACCCAGGCGGCCAGGACGGCGACCACGACCGAGCCCCCGTCGGCGAGGACCTCGGCGGCGGCCAGTTGCGAGGCGCCGGCGAACACGATGCTCGAGAGCCCGACCGCCGCCCATCCACCGAGGCCCTCGGCGACCGGCACGGCGCCGGCCACCAACCCGAAGGGAACGACCCCGAGGAGCATCGGAGCCACGGCGAGGGCCCCGGCACGGGCCTCGGCGAGCAGGGGCATCGAACGATGATGGCCCCTCGGCCGGCCCGGGCGAGCGGGATTTGGGCCCGGCCCGACGAGGCGGGCCAGCTCGACGCGGCGCCAGCGGCCAGGACCGGGAGTGTCGGGTTCACCGTGCAGGCCCGCCATAGCCCGGTCGGCCGAGGGATGCTCGGCGAGGGTGACGGGCCGGCCGTCCACGAGCGACCGAGTACGCCAGGCTCGCGGCGGCTCGGTTCTGGTCGACACGTCGACGGTGACCGTCCGCTCCAGTCCCATGAGGTGCTCGTCGGCCCGCTCACAGCTGCGGGCCGACTCCTCTGACGCCCGGAGCTGCACCCGGTAGAAGAACGGGAGGAAGGCCACCTGGGTGGCGACGGTGACAAGGTCCTTCCAAGGCATGGCCAACACCCGTCGGTCACGGAACAGCCGGCCCGAGCTGTCCTCTTGGGCGAAAACCCTGCGTCAGGCGTTGCCGCCCCGCTGGGGCACCCAGGACGGGTCGAGTCCGACACCCCAGGTCGAGGGGACCTCCATCCTCCAGGTGATCCGTCCGCCACCACTGCTCGGGGTCACGGGAGCGCGGCGTAGGCGGCAGTGCTCGCCTCCACCACCTCCTCAGGCCACGTGGTGAACGGGGTGGCGGCGAGGCGACGCTTGGCGCCGCGGCCGGCGTGCTTCCACGTCCCAACCACTTGGCCGTCACTGACAACGGTCGCACGGAACACGCCGTTGGCACCCGGGCAGATGTGCGATGCGAACTCGGCCGGCAACGATGCTCGGCGGTCCTGGTAGCCGAGCACGAGCTCGTCGAACCCGGGCAGCAAGAAGACGCCCTTGGCCTGGCCGCGGCAGCGGTCGAGTCGCTCCTGGGTCTCGGGCGCCAAGAAGTGCTCGATCCCGTCCACATCGATCCGGGCGAGGTTGGGTCGGGCCCGCGCCAGGCCGGCACGGGCGTCGGCCGCCACCAGGTTGGTCCACCTCGTGAGATCCTTGACCGTCGCCGGTCCGTGGCTGCGGAAGAACCGATCAGCCAACTCGCCACATGCCTCGTCCCGCTCCAAGCGTCGGGGCCGGGGGATCCACTCCTCGATGAGCACGATGAGCTGTTCGCCATCGGCCACCGGGCCGAAGCACAGCGTGCCCGTCTGGGCCAGGTGGGCGAGCAGGTGGTAGCCGCGCCCGCCCGCCGTGGCGAGGCCGTCGTCCTCCCACGCGGCGTAGAGCTCGTCGCGCCTCAGCCGACGACCACCGGCCAACGCCGACACCGCGACCTGGCGGGCCCGGTCCAGGGCGGTGGAGTCGAGGCCGAGCGCGGCGCGGCGGGAGCCCGCCCCGGCCACGACCCGTGCGGCCATGGTCTCGAGCATCCAGGGAAGGTCCTCGGCCACGACGAGGTGCAACGTTCCCCGCATAGGCCAGGACCGGACGATCTTGCCCGCGTCGAGCGCGTCCTCGACGGCGCCGCGCTGCCTCCATCCCGTGCGCATCGCCACCGATGTGATCGCGCCGGAGAGATCCTGGGCTTGGACGGCGGCCAGCCACTGCACGACATCGGCCGGCGAGCCCAGGCCGGGGCCGGCGATGCGTTGGGCCACCAGCCTGAGCAGGCCGACCTCGGACCACGTCGCCATGGTCGCTCGACGCTAGTGGCGAGGTCGGCGGTATCCAGCCAGTTCTCCACCTGAGGTCACCGGCGGATCGAAGCGGTACCGGAGGGCCTCGGACACCGCCCGGTCCGACAGCGCGGTAGATCGAGTTCGAGGTGGGTTGGCGAGGTCGGTGTAGAGGATGCAGCGGTTTCCCCTGCGCCGGACCTCACTCGACAGGGCGGCGATGAGCGAAGTGGCGTAGCCGTATCTCCGGTGCCCGGGTGGCGTGTACACCGGTCCGACACGCACCACGCTCGCCGTCGCTTTGATGCAGTCGACCTTGCTGTAGCCCTCAGCCCGCATCGACTTCAGGACGGGTCCCAACGCTCCCCCTGCGCCCACGGCTCGGCAGCTCGCTCGGTCACCTCAGCGGGCGTGGCTAGGTCAGTCATCGGGGTCGTCTTCGATCAGGCGCCAGTAGTCGGGATCCGATGAGAAGGCAGCGATCTCGACGACGGGGCCAGGGAGCACCACCCCGATGAAGGTGACAGGTCCGAAGATCGCATCGAGCACTTGGAGACGGCGAACCTGCGGGACGTCGTCGTAGGGCAGTGACTCAGGGCGCCGAAAGCCCAATAGGGCGGCGTGCAGCGGTCCGCTCCAGAAATCGAGTCCGACGGCGCGCCCAGCCCCGAGCGATTCGGGCCGTAGGACGCAGCGATCTCGGCGGCCAGCGCCGCGCTGACCCTGACTTCCACACGTCAACCGGGGATGGCAACCCCGTAGAACTCGGCCGCTTCACGAGACAGTCGTTGGCTGGTGGGCGTGGATACCTGCCGAGCCCCCAGCAACGCGGCTGAGTAGGGAATGGTCTCGCCAAACTCGGTGAGGCGCCATCCCGGCTCATCGTGCGAGACCGCACTGACCTCATGGCCGGTGAGCCCGGCGAGCTGCTCGATCACGTCGTCGATGGTCCGACGCTCCTCGGCCGTGAACACCGACAGGTCGGCCGGGCGGAGCGGGACGACACGGTGCTGCTCCCTGCCGAGGAAGTCGTCGGTGCGAACCTCCACCTCACCGGCGGCGATCAGCCGCCTGCGCACCGGGACGAGCTGGCGAGGCGCCGGGCCGTGCTCGAGCTTCTGGAACTCACAGCCCGAGATGGCGGCACCGTGGCGGCGCACATGGGCGAACTCTGCGAAGAAGATGACCTTGTTCAGCTTGGTGGCGCCGCCGGCTCGGTCGTCAGCCAACCGTTCGGCGACGTACAGCAGCAACTCGGTGAACTTGGTCTCGTCGTAGCGCAACCCCATGGCCCCATCGTACGAAGAGGTGGGACGCGCTGCTGGACCCGCCGATCTGCCGGAACCATCAGGAAGGCCCGGTCTCCTCGGGGACGCCGGCCATGAGGTGATGGACCTGACCGCGGCCACCGCCGGGATCATCTCCCAAGGGGACCGGGGCAGCCAGTACCTACCGCCAGCTCCTCATGGACCTCGGCATGCGCCAGTCGGTGCACCGCACCGGGGTGTGCTGGGACAACAGCGTGGCCGAGTCGTTCTGGTCCTCGCTGAAGCGAGAGCTGGTGCACCGACATCGCTTCCCCGACCGGGCCAGCGCCCGCCGAGCGATCTTCGCCTGGATCAACCGCTACAACCAGCTGCGGCTGCACTCGAGCCTCGGCTACATCCCGCCCGTGGAGTGGGAGGACCAGTACCGTCAGCCGAGGCCGACCAAGCCGCGTTGTCCACGTGACCGGTCAGCGGGGGGAGCCTCAGGTGAGGCATCCATGTGATGAACGAGGACGGCGACGAGGGTGGACCTGTCTTTGCACCGATTACCCGTCGGAAGCTGCGCTCGACGTTGAGCACGCCAGCGGGGACCCAGCGCTTGACCATGGCCGGCGCCACCACGCGCAGCAGTGCTCGGCGAAGTGCACCCCGTCGACCATCAGGGTGGCCTCCTTTAGCTCGGAGAGATCTCGGGCCATGAGCTCTTCGAGTGCTTGGACGTTCCGGCCACGAAGCGCCGCCTACCGAAGAGCGCGACGTCGAGGAGGTTCGGCCTCACCGCCTGGCCCACTGGCTCGTTCTCCGGTGCATCATCGCGCTCCCGAGGCACAGCTTCGATACAGCCTTCCTCACGGCGGTCCCGTTCCTGTCGGTGCGTTCCTGGCGGAACGCCCGACACCTACCACGGCATGTCTCAGGCGGGGGACCGCCATCTCACTTCACCAAGATCTGGGACAACCTCGACGCCCGATCGCCCTCCAGGGTGGTGCGACGTCACGTCGTTCCGGCCTTCGCAAAGGCCAGCGAGGCACCGTCAGTCTCCGGCAAATCCACTCAATCCACGTCCAGCTTCGTGAGCTCGTCAT
>JAUJLZ010000158.1 GCA_030447125.1 Acidimicrobiales bacterium | reverse complement strand
TCGGCGGCATCACCCGTCATGGCCAAGAGGAGAGTTCGAATCTCTCCGTCGGCACAGCGTTCTCCCCGTGCCTGCTCACGGGCTTGCGGCCTCGGATGAGATGACGTCAGCTTCCTCCCGTGGTCACGGATCGGTCACGAACCTCGCCACAAGCCGCCTGTCATCTCGGAGAGGACCTCACACAGAGCGCGCAACCTCACCTCGGCGTCTTCGTCGGGCACAACGAGGCGAGGCCGATTCCCGTCGGCCCAGTCCACCTTGGGGGGCGGGACGAGGTGACCTCCTCACGCCCAAGCGCGTGGGGGCGTTCGTCCTCGTGCTCCTTCCGGCTCTCCACCAGCCGGTCGACGAGCCGGGGAACACAGGCTTCCGGCTCTCATCGGTGGCGCTCGCGTCGTCCTCAGGTGCGCTCTTGGCCTCCTCGCCGGTCAGCTGATGGACCTCTGCGAGTGCCTCTTCCACAGCCGCTCGTCGCTCGACGTCGATCCCATGGCCTCCAGGGGCCGTCGCGCTGACCCGCGAGAAGTCAGCGTAGAGAAGCGCCGCATCCGCAACTACTCGGGCTTTTTCCTGAGCTCGGTATCGGCCCATCCGAGGTGAACGTCGGAAGGACGAGATCGTGGAGTTCCGCCCCTCGCTGTTCCACTACGTGGGGCACCTTCACATCGTTCTGTCGGGGTTCATCGCCTCGACCGGTCTTTCCGTCGCCGCGCTGGCTTGGGGTGCGCTGAGGGCAGCTCTGGGCCTGGGCTGCCCCGTGGCGGCTCCGGTGCTCGCTCTGGTCGTGGCCCTGCCGGCTCACCGTCCCAACGACTTCGACACCGTCGGGCACCTGGGGCTCGTCCATCAGGCGACAGTGGTCTTCCTCGTGGGCGCCCTCCTGGCCCTTCCCGCGCTCCTGACCGGAGGCAAAGATCCCTCGTAGCCCCGAGGATGCCGTCGTCGTCGGGGCCGGCGACCATGAGTTGCTCTCGATGCCCGTTGTCGAGATCGTGCGAGACATGAAGGAGAACCCAAATGACTGAAGTAGCGGCATCACCGCTTGCTGGTACGACGCAGGCGCTCGTCGAGCGCCTGTTCGCAGCGACGATCGACACGCTGGAGATCGCTTCGGTGCACCTCGGCGGTCGTCTCGGCTTCTACCGGGCTCTGGCCGACGGGGGGGATGCCACCACGGCAGAGCTCGCCGCCCGTACCGGCACCGCCGAGCGCTACGTCCGCGAGTGGCTCGAGCAGCAGGCCGTCGCCGGGTTCCTCAGCGTCGACGACCCTGACGCCGCGCCCGGCGAACGGCGCTACCGACTGCCGGCGGCCCACCGGGCCGTGTTCGTCGAGGAGGAGAACCTCAACTACCTCATGCCGCTCGCCACGCTGGCCATCGGCGTGAGCGCACCGATGGAGGCGCTGCTGCACGCCTATCGCACCGGGGGCGGTGTGCCCTACGAGGACTACGGCGCCGACGTGCGGGGGGGCATCGAGGCAATCAACCGCCCGATGTTCGTCAACCAGCTCGCCGACTGGTTGGCGTCGATCCCCGAGGTCGACGCCCGCCTGCGCGCCGAGCCCCCGGCGCGCGTCGCTGACCTCGCCTGTGGTTCGGGATGGTCGAGCGTCGCCATCGCCCGCGCCTACCCGAACGTGTCCGTCGACGCCATCGACGTCGATGCCGCGTCGATCGAGGCCGCCCGAGCCAAGGTCGCCGCCGAGGGGCTGGCCGATCGAGTCAGGCCCGTCGTGCACGACGCCAGCGACCCAGCCCTCACCGGCCGCTACGACCTGGTCACCATCTTCGAAGCCCTCCACGACATGAACCACCCGGTCGAGGCGCTCCGCACCGCTCGCGAGCTCCTCGTCGACGGAGGCAGCGTCGTGATCGCCGACGAGCGGGTCGCCGAACGGTTCGGAGCACTCGGTGACGAGATCGAGCGGTTCAACTACGGCTGGAGCGTGCTGCACTGCCTCGCGGTCGGCATGCTCGACGAAGACTCGGCGGGCACCGGCACGGTCATCCGCCCCGACACGGTTCGGAGCTACGCCACCCAGGCCGGTTTCGGCCGGATCGACGTTCTGCCCATCGAGCACGACTTCTGGCGGTTCTACCGGCTGGCTCCCTGAGCCTGGGTCCCGGCACCCGGTAGCCGTGAGGAGAAGCTCGGTTCCATTCGCAAGAGCACGAGATCGAGCCGCACGATGACGAAGGGACAGGAGGAGGGCGGGGCGGGCCGTGCCAGGAGCCAGCGCAGCGACGATGGCGGGTGGCGACGGTCGATGTCCGAAGGCCGGGCGCCGTCCCGACGGCAAAGGCGCTCCGTCCCGCCGCTCCCGGAGCTCCCCGGCCGGATCCAGGCGCTCGACGGTCAGCCCCCGCCCTGGGCCCGGCCTGGCGACGAGGGCCCGGGCCGTCCCCGGCCGGAGCCAGCGACAGCAGTGTCGTCCCGGGGATCGACGCCACTTCAGACCCGCCGTGCGACCAGGAGGAAGTCGGCGTCGTCGTGAGCCCAGCCCGAGCTGCACGACGAGCTCGTCGGGGGAGCCCCCTGGATGCTGAACAGCGCCTCCTACTGGCTCGCCCACGCCCTCGCCCTGGGACGGGGACGTCGATGCCGCCCGCGAGCGCTTCGACGACACCACCGCCTTCGCCAACGATGTCAACCTGCTCTCCGAGGAAATCGACGGGTGACCTTCTCGGTAACTTCCCCCAGGCACTCATCCACATCGGCCTCATCAACGCCATCGCCGAGGTCGAGCGCGCCCAGCAGGCGAGATGAGCAGCGGGATCTGATCGGCCCGGCGACTCCGACCTGTCTCGCTGGAGTCGGTGTCACGTCCATGTCGGATTCTCGCCATGGCGCACCAGCGGTTCCCAGCCGAGCACCCGCCGTCTTGCAAGACATCGTTCCCGGCCGTGACTCGGAATGGCGGCCTCGCGGATTGGGTTCCTGGACGTGTGGCCCGGCACAGGACTCGCAGGGACCGCAAGGTTCAGGAACGCTTCGTCGATGTCGTCCTGCCCGAGGTCGAGGTCCTGATGCGGGTCGCGCTGTCCCTCACCGGGAGCACCAGTGACGCCGAAGACTTGGTCCAGGAAACGATGCTGCGTGCGTTCCGGGCGCCGCTATGCGGCAACGGCGGCAACCACGTCCCGGTTGAAGCTGCCCCGCCGTCGGCGGGCGCCGAGGACGTTCTGGCGCTGGTCGACGAGGCGCGAAGCTCCCTGTCACGACCGCCTCTCGACGACCTCCGTGCTGCCGCCGTCAAGGAGTGGGTAGAGCTCGTGAACAGCCGCTTGCTCTTCCGAGAGGATCGACGGCGGCTGGCGCGAGAGGCGATGCGGGTGCTCGACGATGCTCTCCGAGCGGATATCGCGGCTGACCGACTCAGCAAACAGGGAGAACGCCAAGAAGCCGTCCACTGGGTTAAGGAGGCGGGAACATCGGGTGGCGTTCAAGGCCTGGGCACTCAGCCGGGACCGTTCGCTCGGTGAGGCGGCCGGCTACCTCGTGCTGGCAGAGGTCCGCCGCTGCAGTGGGCGTTCGCATCTGCCTCCCTTGAGAGACAGTCGGCCTGGGTTCTCATGCTCGGGGCGGCGGGCCCAGCTGTTCGCCCGCCTTGTCGTGAGCAAGCCAACCTGGAGAGACTTTCGGGGTTTGGCTGCGCGATGGACGGTCACCATCGCCCGCTACGTCAGGCTGCTCGTCGAGGCTGAGCTGGCGAGAGCTCGTCTCAGGGACCAACCGATGCATGATCGCTAGCGTCCGCGGCCCCATCTGCGCGGCCGAGCTGCCTGGTAGCTCGACGGACCGCTCCAAGAGAACGAGCGCTGCCCCGGGGTGAGGACGGGCGGGGAGGAGGCCGCCACGGAGTGGGTGGCTTCGTGGAGGAAGCGCCTGATCGAGCGGGGCCAGATCGTCCCGCGACGCCCGCGTTGTCGTCGTGGGCCCCTTGTACGCCGTAGATCCGCACCCCGCTTCCCGATCTGGCAACCCGGTCCGGTGCTGCGGAGCGCCCTACCGCGCGGTGGCCAGCTCCCCGAGGGCCTTCCTGGCGTGATCCAGGGCGGTCCCCGGGTCGGCACCGAGTTGGTGGGCGCGCACGGCAAAGGTTCGGGCGGCGTCGGCCAAGCCGGCATCGGCGTCGGCGGGGACCGTGGCGGCGTCGATGGCCCGGACGAAGGTGCCGTGCCGGCCGCGAGAAACCACGAGGCCGTTGCCCTCGAGCTCCCGGTAGGTGCGGGCGACGGTGCCAGGGGCGAGGTTGAGGTCTGCGGCCAGCTGCCGGATCGGTGGCAGGCGGGTCCCTTCGGAGAGCCGGCCAGTGGCCATCATGGTGACGACCTGCTCGCGCAGCTGCTCGTAGGGCGGGACGGGCGAGTCGGGGTCGATGCGGAGGATCACGGGGCGACCTCCTCGAGCTCACCGCGGCGAACCTGCCAGCGCCAGCAGTAGTCACTGAGGTGCTGGAAGGCGCCGATGGCCACGGCGACGATCGCCAGGCTGAGGAGGTAGAAGGTCCACCGGGTGACCGTGGGCTCCATGACCCTGCCCAAGCTGAAGAGCTGGCCGGCGACCGTCAGCAGGAGGAGCGCCAGAAGGACGCCCGTCATGGCATGGGCCGACCACGAGCGCACGGCGTCGTCGGCCCTGAGGAGCTCTGCCGACACGAACGGCTGCCGGCGCCGGATGGCCAGGCGGGGGAGGACCTCGGCCGCCACGACCAGGACCAGGGCCACCAGCACGGTGCGAGCTAGCAGCAAGGGTTCAGGTGCGGTGTTCCCGGCCACCTTGCCGGGAACGGCGAAGTTGACCACCGCGAGGACCGCCGCCGCAGCCGCGGCCCCGCGCACCCAGATCATCACCCGCGCCGGCACGTAGCAGTCCAGATCGCGGGAGGCGATCACCGCCGCTCCTGAGGGTCGGCTGCGGCGGGTCGCCCACAGCTCGGCGCCCAGCGCACCGACGAGGTAGCCGCCTGCCGTGACGGCCAACGGGTTCACCTCGGGCTGGTCGTAGGCGCTGCGGGTGACCCAGAGCAGCAGATAGGGAGTGAGCCACCCGAGCGTGAAGCCTACCGTCCGCCACCGCCGGGCCCGCTGCAGGTGGGCGGTCAGGAAGGGGCGGGTTTGCTCGGTGAGGGGGACGCCTCGTGCCGCTGCCCACGCATCCACCCGTCGCCCCAGTGGCCGGAAGCCCCACCATAGGAACAGCCCGGCCGGGACCAGTGCGGACAGAGAGGCGGCGAGGAGCGCCGCCCCGTCGAAGCCGTCGATCGACCCGAGTTCAAGCTGAGTGGCGTGGCAGCCGCCTATTTTCGAAAGCTCGCC
>JAUJLZ010000157.1 GCA_030447125.1 Acidimicrobiales bacterium | reverse complement strand
CGCAAGGGCGAGGCCGCCTGGGACGTGGGCACCGGCCTGTTGCGCCTGGCAGCGGTGTCGGCGTTGGCCTTCGTCGCCCCCCAGCTGCTGTTGAACTTCGGTGACTCGTTCTCGGTGTGGGTGCTGGAGTCGTCGGTGACCGGCGACGTCGCCGACCGCTTCGTGAAGCTGGCGGCGATGGGGGGCATCACCTCGGCCGGCGTGGTCATCTTCGCCGGGATCGTCATCATCTTCGCCGGCGGCATCCAAGCGGTGCTGATGTTCCTCCGCGAGGGCGGCATCGTGATCCTCTCCGGCCTGCTGGTGCTGGCTGCCGCCGGAGGCTTCAACCCAGCCACCAAGTCGTGGTTTCCCAAGGTGTCGGGGTGGCTGTTGGGCCTGGTGCTCTACAAGCCCTTCGCCGCGCTGACCTACGCCACCGCGTTCTTTCTCATCGGCGACGACGAGGGCGATCCCCGCACCGTCTTCGTCGGGTTGACCATGCTGGTGCTGTCCATCGTGGCGTTGCCGGCGATGATCAAGTTCTTCTCCTGGGCGGCACCGGCGGCGGTGAACTCCGGCTCTGGTGGTGGAGGCCTGGCCGCCCTCGGCGGCGCCGCCCTGGCTGCCTCGGCGCTGCGCCAGCCCGCCAGCGGCGGATCGGCATCCGATCACGCCTCGCAGCTGCGCTCCGATCTCGGCCCGGCAGCGAGGCCGGCGCCTCTGGGGGCGACAGCGAGCGGTGGGGGCGCTCCGATGGTGCACAGCTGGGCGGCAGCGCCGACTCCGGCGTCGGCCGGGGCCGCCGGTGGTGCGGCGGCTTCGGGAGCCGGGGCTGCGGCCAGCGCTGGAGCAGCAGGGGCCGCCGCCCCGGCGGTGATCGTGGCCCAGGGGGCGACCCAGGCGGCCAAGGCAGCCAAGGACAAAGCCGCTGACGGGATGACTGGAGGAGCACCGTGACCGCAACCGAGCGAGCGACCGCGCCCGAGGTGGCGACCTATGGGGGCTGGCGGCGAGCCCGGGGCATCGGGCTGTTCGGGCTCGGCCCGACAGCGTCCATCGTGGTGCTCGGCACCATCATGGTCGCCCTCATCCTGGCTGCCATCTCGTTCGAGCTCTTCTTGTTCTTCCTGGTGCCGGGCACCCTCATCATCGCGGTGACGGTGACCCGCTGGCAGGGCGAGACCCTGTGGGACCGGGCACAGCGCCGGGGGCGCTGGACCTGGGGCTCGATGCGGGGCTACCAGAGCCTCCGAGGCGGCGTGCTCGCCGAGCACGACCGGGCCTGGGAGCTTCCCGGGGTGCTGGCCCCCACCCGGGTGGTGGAGGCCGAGGACGGCCGGGGACAGCGCTTCGGCGTGGTGCACGACCAGCGCACCGGTTTGCTCACCGCCACGCTGCGCTGTGACGCCCGCTCGACGTGGCTGGTCGACGGACTCCAGGCCGACGGATGGGTGGCCAACTGGCACTCCTGGCTGGCCGACCTCGGCATGGCGCCGATGGTGGCGTGGGTGGCGGTGACGGTGGAGACCGCCCCCGAGCCGGGCTCGACGCTGGCCGAACAGGTCGGGCGCCGGGTCGACCCCCGCTCACCCGATGACGCTCGAGCGCTGCTCGACGAGCTGGTCCTGCGCTCGCCGGGCGCCGCCGCCGATGTGGACACCCGGGTGTCGATCACCTTCGACCCCAGCCGCTCCATCGAGCGCCTCCCCGACCTGGCTGACCAGACCGCCGAGGTCAGCCGCCAGCTGGTGGGGCTGGAGTCGTCCCTGGCCGAGTGCGGGGTGGGCATCCTCGGGCGGGCCACCGCCACCGAGCTGGCCGGAATCGTGCGCACCGCCTATGACCCCTTCGCCCGGGGCGAGGTCAACCGGCTCCTGGCCGGCGTCGACCGGGGCGCGGACGAGCTGCTGCGCTGGGGCGAGGCCGGGCCGGTGGCCCATGAGGACGGCTGGGACGAGTACCGCCACGACTCGGGCTGGTCGGTCACCTGGGGCTGGCACGAGGCGCCTCGCCAGCAAGTCACCAGCAACGTGTTGATGCGCCTGCTCTCCCCGGGGCGCTGGCCTCGCCGGGTCACCCTGCTCTACCGGCCGCTGTCGGCTGAGGCGGCGGCGACGACGCTCGAAAACGAGGTCAACGCCGCCACCATCCGGGAGATGGTGCGGCGCAAGCAAGGCCGCGACGAGACCGCCCGGGACAGCGCGGATAGCCAGCGAGCGCATCAAGCGGCGCACGAGGAGGCCATCGGCGCCGGCGTGGTGCGCATGTCGATCTACGTCACCGTGACCGTGACCGACCGCTCCGAGCTGGCGGCGGCGTGTGCGGACATCGAGTCCCGGGGCCAGCAGTCCAAGATCCGCCTGCGCCGGGTCTACGGGGGCCAGGCCGCCGGCTTCGCCGCCACCCTGCCCGCCGGCATCCACCCGGTGCACGCCGGGAACCGGGGCCGGCGATGAGGCCGGGGCGGGCCAAGCCCGACAACCCCGACGAGGGGCCCTCGTTCCGCCAGCGCAAGGCGGCGGTGGCGCCGGCGTGGGGCCGACGCCTCCCCGCCGGGGGGCGGGCGTCGCACGTGGGCCGGGCAGCGGAGTTCCAGGCCACCACCACCCAGGCCTGTGGGATGTTCCCCTTCCTGGCCGGGTCGGGCTCGCCGTCGATGGGGGTTCCCATCGGGCGCCACATGATGTGGGGCGAGGTCGTGTGCCTCGACCCCTTCGCCTGGCTGTCGGCCGGCTTGGTCACCAACCCGGGCACCTTCGTGCTCGGCCAGCCGGGAACGGGCAAGTCCTCGCTGATCAAGCGGCTCATGCGGGGCATGAGCGGGTTTGGGGTCCGGCCCTTCGTGCTCGGCGACTTGAAGCCCGACTACACCGCCGTCGTCGAGCGCCTCGGTGGCCAGGTCATCCGCATCGGTCGAGGCCTCGACCGCATCAACCCCCTCGACACTGGCCCGCTCGGCCAGGCCGCCGCCCGCATGAGCGGGGCGGCCGGTGAGCGTCTTCGGGCCGAGTCGCGGGGCCGGCGACTCAACGCCCTGCTGGCGCTGCTCACCCTGGTGCGCCGCTCGCCGCTCACCAACGGCGAGGAGAACGTGCTGGCGGCGGTGATCGACCTGCTCGACGACAAGGGCGGGGAGCCCACCGTGCCCGACGTGTTGGCCGTGCTGCGCACCGGACATGGCCTCGACGTGCTCCTGCCCGCCGCCGACGTGGAGACGGCGACGGAGTTCCGCCGGGACACCAAGGAGCTGCGCCAGACGCTGAACCTGTTGTGCACCGGGTCGCTCAAAGGCGTCTTCGACGGTCCCACCACCCGGGCCATCGACCTCGACGCCCCGGCGGTGAGCGTGGACATCTCCCAGGTCTCCGCCGCCGGGGACACCTTGGTGGCCGCCGCCATGCTGTCGACTTGGGCCTACGGCTTCTCCATGGTCGACGGCGCCGCCGCCCTGGCCGAAGAGGGCCTCGCCCCCCGTCGGCGGTTCCTGGTGGTCATGGACGAGCTGTGGCGGGCGCTGCGGGGCAGCCCCGGGCTGGTGGAGCACGCTGATGCCCTGACCCGGGTGAACCGGGCCAAGGGCGTGGCCGACATCCGCGCCACCCACTCGCTCGCCGACCTCGAGGCGCTGCCCACCGAGGAGGACCGGGCCAAGGCCCGGGGCTTCATCGAGCGGGCCGGGGTGACGGTGCTCGCCGGTCTGCCTCCCCGGGAGCTGACCAAGGTGGCCGAGGTGGTGTCGCTGTCAAGCGAGGAGCGGGCCATGGTGGCGGGGTGGTCGGCGCCGGCCAGCTGGGCGGCCAGCGAGAAGCACCCCGGCCGAGGCAAGTACCTGATCAAGTGCGGCCAGCGCGTCGGCATCCCCGTGGAGCTCGAGTACGTGGGCGACGAGGCCCAGCTCTACAACACCGACATCCGCATGGGCGCCGCCTTGGGCTCGGTGTCGGCATGACCCGGGCTCTCGGCCCTCGGGTCGGCCTTCCTCCCGACGCCGTGCTTCCGCTGGCCGTGGTCGGCCTGTGCTGGGTGCCGGTGGGCCTCGCCGCCGCGGTGTGGCTGGCCGGCCATGGCGCCTCGTGGATCAGCGGCCACGGCTGGGCCGGTCCCGCCTTGAGCGTCGACTGGGGGATCTCGCTGGTGAGCGTCGGGCCGGGCCCGTCGTGGCCCGGTACTCCCGTCGCGCTGGTGTGGGTACTGGCCGGGGTGCTCGTGGCCCTGGTCGTCGCTCCGCTGTGCGTCGCCGCACTGCGCTGGCGCACCCGCCGCCCAGCGCCGGGTGATGCCCTGGGCTCGCTGGCCCGGTCCGCCGACGTGGCCAGCTTGGGTCCCTCCGGTGCGGCGGCCAAGGCCCGCCAGCTGCGCCCGTCGCTGGCGAACAGCCGAGGCAAGGCGCTGCCCGCCGCTGAGATCGGCCTTCCCCTCGGGCGACTGCGCCCGGGGGGCGAGGAGCTGCGGGCGTGCTGGGAGGACGTGGTGGTCGTGTTCATGGCGCCCCGGTCGGGCAAGACCAGCGAGGTCGCCGTGCCCCAGGTCCTGGCCGCTCCCGGAGCGGTGGTGGCCACGTCGAACAAGGCCGACCTGTGGGCCTTGACCGCCGAGCTGCGCCAGGCGGACACCGGGGAGCGGGTGTGGGTCTTCGATCCGCAGCGCATCGCCTCCACCGAGCAGAGCTGGTGGTGGAACCCCCTCGCCGGCGTCACCACCGTGGAGGCGGCCCAGCGCCTCACCAGCCACTTCATCGCCGAGGTGCAAGGCGATCGCCACCACGAGTTCTGGTCCTCGGCGGCCGAGGACGTGCTGGCGTCGCTGTTCCTCGCCGCCGGCAGCTCGGGGCGGACCCTGGCCGACGTCTACGACTGGCTCAACCGCCCGACCAACCCCCTGCCCGTCGATCTGCTGCGCGAGCACGGCCATCCCGCCAGTGCCGGTGGGCTGGCCGGGCGCCAAGCGGGCGCCACCGAGACCAGGGAGGGAGTGTTCGAGACGGCCCGGGTGGCGGCCAAGTGCCTGCGCGACCCCGCCATCATGGCCTGGGTCACCCCGCCGCCGTTCCACCTCGACGAGTTCGACACCGCCAACTTCGCCGCCACCCGCCAGAGCCTGTACCTGCTCACCAAGGAGGCCGCCGGTGGGGCGGCGCCGCTGGTGGCCGCCTTTGCTGATCGGGTGATGCACGACGCCACCGGAGTGGCCGAGCGCCGGGGCGGACGGCTCGACCCGCCGCTGGTGGTGGTGCTCGACGAGGCCGCCAACATCTGCAAGATCGCCGACCTGCCCCAGCTGTACTCCCATCTCGGCAGCCGGGGGATCGTCCCGGTGACGATCCTGCAGTCCTATCCCCA
>JAUJLZ010000156.1 GCA_030447125.1 Acidimicrobiales bacterium | reverse complement strand
CCCTCGGCGGCGGCGTCGTCGTTGCAGGTGCAGCGCACGATGTCGGCGCCGGCGCCGGCCAGGGCGTAGATCTGCTCGAGGGTCGCCTCGTGGTCGGCGGTCTTGGTGATGGTCATCGACTGCACGCTGACCGGCGCCCCGCCCCCGACGGCCACCGCCTGGGACGGGTGGGCGAGGACGACCTGACGGGTGGCGCGCCGCCCGCGGGCGGTGCTCACTGGAGCGAGATGGGATCGACGATGTCCAGGTACAGCGAGCTGACGAAGACGAAGGCCAGCAAGGCCACCACCGCGTAGGTGACGGGCATGAGCTTGGAGACGTCGGCGAAGTGACGCCGACCCTTGCGGCTGCGGATGCGCTCGTAGGTGGCGATGGCCACGTGACCCCCGTCGAAGGGCAGCAGCGGCACCAGGTTGAACACCCCGAGGAAGATGTTGATGGCGAACAGGAAGTACAGGGCGGCGGCGATGTCGGGTGACTGGCTGGCCAGCTGCACGGCGCCCACGACCGAGACCACCCGGTCCTGGCCCTCCACCTCGCCCGGAGCGAGGGTGGGAGTGCCGCCGGTGAGGGTCTCCACGTAGCCCGACAGCCCGTCGGGCGAGAAGAACGACGCGAGGGCCTTGACCGACAGCCACATGGTCTCCCCGGTGGCCTGCACCGACTCGACCAGGCCGGTGAGCGGATCCACCCGCGTCGTGGGGAACTCGGGTCCCACGCCGAGGAAGCCGACCGACTCCCCGGCGTTGTTGGTGCTGCCAAGGGTCGTGGCCAGGTCGAGGAGGCGCCCATCACGCTCCACCGTCAAGGTCACGTCCTCGCCCGGGCGATCACGGAGGTGGGCCGACATGGCGGCGAAGGTGTCGAAGCGGTTGCCGTCAACGCTGACGATGCGGT
Source organism: Acidimicrobiales bacterium (assembly GCA_030447125.1). The sequence goes on along the minus strand of JAUJLZ010000156.1, from coordinate 4,446 downwards.
CGCCGAGCTGGAGGCCGGCAGCGGCGGCGGCGCTGTCTTCGGTGACGGCGGCCACGGTCCAACGAGCGGAGGCGGGGTCGGGGTTGCCGATGACGCTGACCACGCTGAAGAAGAGCAGGATCGCCATCAAGAAGTGCATGGTGGAGCCGGCCACGGCCACCGACATGCGCCGCCAGTAGGGCTTCTGGCGATAGGTGCGGGCCTCGTCGGCTGGGTCGACCTCTTCGAGGTTGCTCATCCCGATGATGCGCACGTAGGCACCCGCGGGGATGGCCTTGATCCCGTACTCAGTCTCGCCCCGGTGGAAGGACCACAGCCGGGGCCCGAAGCCGAGGAAGAACTCGGTCACCTTCATGCCCGCGGCCTTTGCCGTGATGTAGTGGCCCAGCTCGTGCATGAAGATCATGAAGACCAGGGCGACGATGATGGCCAAGGTGGGCAAGGAGACCCACACGCCGAGCGCCACCACGCTGGCGGCGATGAGGGCGCGACGGGCCCAGCTGGTGACCTCGCCTTCAGGGCCCTCCGGCGCCTCTGGTGCGGTCGGGCCCTCCGGCCCCTTCGCCGGGCTGGGGGGCGGGGTGGTCCGCGGGGTGGTCCCCGTCTTGGCAACGTCGCTCACGCCGTGCTCCTCTCGACAATCTTGGCGGCCAGCTCCCGGCCCCGTCGGTCGACGTCGACCACGGCCTCGGCACTGTCCATCTCGGTCCCATCATGCTCGGACATCGCCTGTTTCAACACCCGGGCGATGGTTGACCATCCGATTCGCCCGTCGAGGAAGGCGGCCACGGCCACTTCGTTGGCGGCGTTGGCCCAAGCCGGAGCCGACCCTCCGGCCCGGCCCGCCTCCCGGGCCAGCTCGAGGCAGGGAAAGGCGGCCAGGTCGGGAGGCTCGAAATCGAGGTGCCCCAGTTCGGCCCAGTCGATGCCACCAAAGCCCCGAGCGCTGCGACGGGGCCAGGCCAAGGCGTAACCGATGGGCAGGCGCATGTCGGGCAGGGAGAGCTGGGCGATGGTGGCGCCGTCGCTGAAGGTGACCATGGAGTGGACCACCGACTGGGGGTGGACCACCACGTCGATGCGGTCGTAGGCGGTCCCGAACAGCTCGTGGGCCTCGATCACCTCCAGTCCCTTGTTCATCATGGTGGACGAGTCGACCGTGATCTTGGGACCCATGCTCCAGGTGGGATGGGCCAGGGCATCGTCGACGCTGACCCGAGCCAGCTCGTCGGGGGAACGACCCCGGAACGGTCCCCCGCTGGCGGTGAGCACCAAGCGGGCGACCTCGCCGTCCCGGCCGGCCCGCAGGCACTGGTGCAAGGCGCAGTGCTCGGAGTCGACGGGGATGATCTCCGCCCCGGGCGTGGCCCGTACCCGCTGCACGACCGGCCCCCCGGCGATGAGGGACTCCTTGTTGGCCAGGGCCAGTCGCCGTCCGGCCGACAGGGCGGCCAGCGTCACCGGCAGGCCGGCGAAACCGACGACGGCGTTGAGGACCACCTCGGCCTCGACCGACACCGTGGCCAGGGCGTCGGCGCCGGCCAACACCTCGGTGCCTGGGGGCACCCGTGCCTGGAGCGCGGCCGCCTGGGAGGCGTCGGCGATGGCCACGACCGGTGGGCGGAACTCGCTGGCCTGAGCGGCCAGGAGCTCCACTGAGGACGACGCGGCCAGGGCCACCACCCGGTAGCGCGCCGGCTCGGCCCGGACCACGTCGAGGGCCTGGGTCCCGATGGACCCGGTGGAGCCCAGGATGGCGACACTCGTGCTCACGTCGCCTCGGTGGGGATCAGAAGATCTCGAGGAGGCGGGAGAGGTAGTAGGCCGCCGGCAGGGCGAACAGCAGAGAATCGAAGCGGTCGAGGACGCCCCCGTGGCCGGGCAGGATGTTGCCCATGTCCTTGAGGCCGAGGTCGCGCTTGATCATCGACTCGCAAAGGTCGCCCAGGGGAGCGATGACGGCGACCACCAGGCCGAGCGCGATGCCCGTCCCCGGCGACCACGGGTGCAGGCCGATGATGCCCAGCCCCAACCACCCGACGACGATCCCCACCACCGCGCCGCCCACGACACCCTCGACCGTCTTGGCCGGGCTGATGTCGGGGGCGAGCAGGCGCTGGCCGAGGCGACGACCGATGATCAGGGCACCGGCGTCGTTGAGGGCCACCACCAGCACCACACCGATCAGGATCCCGATGCCGTTGGGAAAGGTCAGGATCAGAGCGCCGAACGACCCGAGGAGGCCGACGTAGGCCACCCCGAAGACGGTGACGGCCAGGTTCAGCGTGGGCGCTGCTTTGCTCACCCCGACCAGGTACCACAACAAGGTGAAGACCACCGTGAGGCCGAGCACCAGGGGAAGCGCCGCCTCCCCCTTCCAGTAGGCCGCACCGACCATGGAGACCGAGGCCACCAGGCCCAGGAGGACCGCGGGCTGGTAACCGCCCCGGCGCAGGGCGTCGAAGAGCTCGGCCGCACACACGCCCACCACCGCCGCCACCAGGACGGTGGCCGCTCCTGGCCCGAGGGCGAAGACCCCCAGGGCGATGGTGACGAAGATGGCCGCGGTGAGCAGGCCCTGGCGCAGATCACGGTCCCCAGGTGGCCCGGCATCCGGTGCCGCCGCCGGTTCACCCGGCGGTGGGCCAGCCGGGGTACGACGAAACCCGGAGGCCCGATCGGTGCCGGCGGTGGCCCGAGAAGGGCGTCTCCGGGCCGGCGCCTCCGGCGCCTCGCTGACCTCGGCCGCGCTCCGCCAGGTGCGCCGGCCCACCTGCACCGGCGGCGGGGGCGCCTCATCGGGCTCGTCAAAGGAGAAGAAGTCGTCGGGGGCAGGGCGGTCGGAGGTGTCGAGGGCGCCGATGCGGGTCTGATCGTCGTGGAGCATGCTGGCGTCGTCGTAGTCGGGTTCGGCCCAGTCACTCGACTGGTCACGCCAGCGTGGCCCGGCCGAGGCGAAGGTCGACCAGGCCTCCAAATCGTCGGCCGTGTCGTCGCCCTTGGCCTCGGGAACGATGACGGGCACCTCGCCACTGGGCGGCTCGGTCCATGGCTGCAGGGGCGCCTGCGGGGCGCTGCTCACCCGGGGGCGGGAGACATCGGCTGCGTCGCTGCCGGCGCTGAGAGGAAAGCGCATGGCCGGGCGCACGTCGTCGGGCGGGGCCTCGGGGCGGTCACCGTAGCGAGGCGTGCCCATCCCCCGACGGGGAGCGACCTCGCCCCGCTCGATGGCTTCGGCCGCCTCGTCGGCGCCGATGATCCTCACCCGTTCGGTGGCCTCACGCTGGCTCGCCCCACCCCCACCTGCCTCTCCCACACCGGGATCACCACCGCCGAGGTGGTCGCCTTTCCCCGACGGAGGGCGGGCATCGACATCGTCTTCGGGTCGCTCCCAGAACGGACGCTCGTCCATCGGACCTCCTCGGTCGGGTGGTGGTGCGGGTGGATCCTCCAGAAGTGTCCTTACACCTCCAGGAGCTCCCGCTCTTTGTGCTCGAGGGCGACATCGATGTCGCCCACGTGGCGGGTGGTGAGCTTCTCCAGGTCCTTCTCGGCCCGCTCCCGCTCGTCGGCAGCCATGCCCCCGTCGCTCTCGAGCGCCTCCAACTCGTGACGTGCCGCCCGGCGAAGGTTGCGCACGGCGACCCTTCCCTCCTCGGCCATGTGCTTGACCACCCGCACGAAGTCCTGACGGCGCTCGGCCGTCAGCGGGGGGAAGGCAAGGCGGATGACATGACCGTCGTTGCTCGGGTTGATGCCGAGATCGGAGTGCTGGATCGCCTTTTCGATGGCGGCCATGGCCCCCCGGTCGTAGGGCTGGATCACGAGCATGCGGGCCTCAGGCACGCTGAAGCCGGCCAACTGCTGGAGGGGAACCTCCGATCCGTAGTACTCCACGGCGAGCTTCTCGACCAGGGCAGGGCTCGCCCGTCCGGTGCGGATCGAGCTGAACTCACCCTGGGTGTGGGCGACGGCCTTGGCCATCTTGGCGCCGGCGTCGGCAAGAACGTCCTCGATCACCTCACCAGGGTACCGATCTGGTCCCGCCCGATGAGGACACGACGGATGTTCCCCCGTTGGAGCACGTCGAAGACCACGATGGGGAGCTGGTGGTCCATGCAAAAGGTGATCGAGGTGGGGTCCATCACCTTGAGCCCGCGGTTGAGCACCTCCATGTAGGTGAGCTCGTCCAGCTTGACCGCGCTGGGGTCGGAGCGGGGGTCGGCGGAGTAGACGCCGTCGATGCCCGAGTGCGTCCCCTTCAAGATGGCGTCGGCGTCGATCTCGGCCGCCCGCAGTGCCGCGGGCGTGTCGGTGGTGAAGAAGGGGTTGCCCAGGCCCCCGGCCAGGATCACCACCCGGCCCCGCTCCAGGTGGGCGATGGCCCGGCGGCGGATGTAGGGCTCGGCCACCTGGGCCATCTGGATGGCGGTCTGCACCCGGGTG
>JAUJLZ010000155.1 GCA_030447125.1 Acidimicrobiales bacterium | reverse complement strand
AGGCGGCGTAGAAGTCGAGGACGCCGTACATGTTGCCGTGGTCGGTGATGCCCAGGGCGGGCTGGCCGTCGGCGGCGGCGGCAGCCACCACCTCGGAGATCCGGGCCGCGCCGTCGAGCATGGAGAACTCGGTATGGGTGTGCAGGTGGGTGAAGCTCTTTCCCACGGGCGTGCCGCCTCTCCGGCCCCCGTCCACAATCCACAGGGGCCTGTGGACGGGTTACATCGATGTCATTCTCGCTGGGACTCGTACGATAATCCCTCGGGGCCCGGGGCGCAGGCCGGACGGGACGACCGGAGTCAGAGGTAGGCGCCGCCGGGTCCTTCGGGCTCGGGGCCGCGGCCCGGGGCGGGAAGGCCCCGCTGGTGCATCATCTCCTCGAGCTGGGACCGGGCCGCCATCTGCTGGGCGAAGAGGGTGGCCTGGATACCGTGGAACAGGCCCTCGAGCCAGCCCACCAACTGGGCCTGGGCCACCCGGAGCTCGCCCTCACTGGGCGTGCGGTCCTCGAGGGGGAGGGTGAGGCGGTCGAGCTCGGCCCGCAGGTCGGGTGAGAGCCCCTGGGCCAGTTCCTGCACCGATGTGTCGTAGATCTCCTTGAGCCGGCTGCGACTGGCTTCGTCAAGCGGGGCGTGGCGCACCTCCTCCAAGAGCTGCTTGACCATCGACCCGATGCGCATCACCTTGGCCGGTTGCTCGATCGCCTCGCCCCCACCGCCCGTCCCCATCGCCTCGGACTCGCCAACGACCTCTCCGGCCTCGGGGTCGTGGGGCGGGTCCTCGGCTCCTGGGTCGCGGTCGGGCCAGGCGCCAGCGGAAGAGGTCATGGTGCGATCCTGCCCCATCCCCGCCAGCCGTACCAGGTCGGCCACTCCCGCTCGACCCACACCGGGTCGACCCACACCGGGTCGACCCACACCGGGTCGACCCACGCCCGGGTCGGCCTAGGCCTGGACGGCGACCAGGGGCACGAGCATCTCAGCGGCGGTCAGTGACCCGTGGCGAGCCTGGAGGCGGTAGGGGCCGGTATCAGCCGGGTCGTCGAAGGCCACGGGGTCATGGGCGGCCAGCACCACGTCGCCGAAGCGGCGCAGGGCGGCGTCGCTGACCTTGGGGCCGAACCACTCCTCGGCCACCACCTGATCACGGGAGCGGACCCACGCGGCATCGCCGTGACAGGAGCGGGCGGCCTCGTCCAAGGCGTCGACCTGGCCCGGGCGGGCGTGCAGCCAGCGGAAGCGGCCTTCGCCGGAGAGCAACTCGACGTGGGCCATCACCTCCTCGTGCACGGGAACCACGGATGCGCCCACCTGCACCTGGCCGTGATCGGACGTGACCACCAGGGCGGCTCCGGGGGGCAGGGCCGAGGCCAGATCGGCCACCACCCGGTCAACCGCCACGAGCTCGGCGTCGTAGTGCTCGCCCAGGCCGTACTCGTGCGCAACCTTGTCGATGCCGTCGTAGTAGGCGTAGACGAACGGCTCACCCGCCCTGAGGAGCTGGCGGACCTCGGTGACCAACGTCGAGGGCACCCGCCAGCCTCGAAAGCGGACCTCACCCAGATGGGCCGACGTGAAGCCGGTGTCGGCGAACTCGGCCCTGGTCACCACCGGGGGGCGGTGCCCGCGAAAGGCTGACCTGCTCTGGATGTCGTCGGGAGGGATGCCCTGGCGGGCGTCACCCCCTGGCGTCTGCCAGCGCAACACGTTGAGCACGTCGCCGGCCACGTTGATGCGGTAGCCCACCACCCCGTGTTCCCCAGGCGGGCAACCGAGCGTCAACGATGACAGGGCGGTGGCCGTGGTCGAGGGGGCGACGGTGGAGATGGCGTGGCCCTGCATGGCGGCCAGGGTGGGGGCGAGCGGGCGGCGGGCGTCGAGCTGCTCGAAACCCAGGCCGTCGAGGACCAGGAGCACCACCTGGGCGGCGTCGACGGCAGCGGTGGGCAGCCACGGTGGGGCCGGGGGCATCCGGTCCAACAGGGCGGGGACGACGTTGCTGAGACAGGCGCCCTCGTAGTCGGGCACCAGTGGATCCACGGTCGTGAGGGTCGCCGGCGTCATGCCCACCTCCCCAGTCCAGCACTCCGGTAGCTGTGGTGCACATCCAGTTCGGCCTCCCTGTCCCGCCACCAGGGCGGAGCGGCCGGGCACCGGCGAAGGGCTCCCGTACGATGGTGGGGTGAAGGTCTCGACCCGGGGCGACTACGCAGCCCGGGCACTGCTCTCGCTGGCGCTGCACGCCCAGGACGGGCGCACCCCCACCTCGGTGCGCGACATCGCCGAGCGCACCGGGCTGCCCCAGCCCTACCTCGAGCAGATCCTGCTGGCCCTCAAGGGTGCCGGGTTGGTCCGATCGAAGCGGGGGGTGGGGGGCGGATACGTCCTGGCCCGCCCACCGCAGCACATCACCCTGGGCGAGATCGTCAGTGCCGTCGACGGGCCCATCGTGGCCGGTGACTTCGGCCGACCCCACGAGGACGGCGCCTGTGACCACGAAGGGCAGTGCGTCTTGTTGGGCATGTGGGCCGATGTGGGTGATCACATGCGCCGCCACCTCGACTCCTTCAGCCTGGCCGACTGCGTGGCCCGCTCCCTCGGCCTGGATCCGACTGGACCGTCAGCGACGACTACGACAGTTGGCCCAGGACCGCCTCGAGATCAGCAGGCAGCGCCGAGGAGAAGCTGAGGCGCTCCCCCGTCGAGGGGTGGTCGAAGGCGAGCTGCTCGGCGTGGAGGAAGGGCCGGGGACACACGAGGGGGCTGCGCCGACCCCCGTAGCGGGCGTCGCCGACCACCGGGTGGCCGATGGCCCCCAGATGGACACGGATCTGGTGGGTGCGGCCCGTCTCCAGGCGACAGGCCACCAGGGCGGCCTCCACCGGGACCTCGAAGATCCGGCGCACCTCGTAGGTGGTCTGGGCCTGGCGACCTTGGTTCGAGACCGCCATGCGGGTGGGGTCGCGCCGAGACCGCCCGATGGGCGCATCGATGCGCCCCCGCGCCGGTCGAGGGCAGCCCCACACCAGGACCAGATAGCGACGTCCCACCGCCCGGGCTCCGAGCTGGGCCACCAGGGAATCGTAAGCAGCGGCGTTGCGGGCGACCACCAGCAGCCCCGAAGTGCCCTTGTCGAGGCGGTGCACCACCCCGCCCCGCCCGGGCTGGCCCACGGTCGTCAACTCCGGGTACCGGGCCAACAGGGCCTGGGCCAGGGTGCCCCGGCTGTTGCCGGCGCCGGGGTGGACGACCATCCCTGGGGCCTTGTCCACCACGACCACGTCATCGTCGGCGTGGACCACCGCCACGTCGACTTCGGGGGCCGGGAGATCCAGGTGGACCGGGCCGGCGACATCAGCGACGTCGACATCGATCTCCTCGCCGGCCTGCACCCTCCGGGAGCGGGTGGCGACCGCCCGACCGTCCACCTGGATCGCGCCCGACGTCACCAGCTCCGCCACCGTGGCCCGGGGCAGTCCGGTGAGCATGGCCACCACCCGGTCGACGCGCTCCCCCGCCAGCGCCTCCGGCACCTCGGCCCTCACGAACGGGGTCCGGTCTCTGGGGTCGAGGCCGAACTGGAGGCAGGCTCGCCAGGCTCCGGCCCAGGCGAGGCAAGGCCGGGATCACGCCAGGCGGTGAGGATGAGCACGACGACCCCGGCCGAGACGGCCATGTCGGCCACGTTGAAGACCGGCCACCACTGGAGATCGATGAAGTCGACCACCGCCCCGCCGAGGAAGCCCCCGCCGGGACGCAACGCACGGTCGACGAGGTTGCCCACCGCTCCCCCCAGCACCAGGCCCAGGCTGGCCCGGGCCCATCGTCCCCGCAGGGTGCTCCCGCTGTGCAGGAGCACGACGACGACCACCACGGCCAGCACGGCGATCAACGGGGCGAAGCGCGAGCCGAAGCCAAAGGCGGTCCCCCGGTTGAACACCAGGCGCAACCGCAGGGTCCAGGCCACCTCGATGCTACGACCACCGTCGAGCACCCGCAGGGCCCACCCTTTGGTGGCCTGGTCGAGGGCCACCACCGTCACGGCGACGACGGCCACCAGCGCCCACCGCTGCCACCAACCCAGGCCCCACTGGGCCGCACTACCGGCGACCGAGGCCTCCGCTCTTGCAGCGCACGCACAGCGAGGCGTGGGGCAACGCCCGGAGCCGCTCCTCGGGGATGGGTTGGTCACACCGCTCGCACACGCCGTAGGTCCCCTGGTCGATCTTGGCCAGGGCTCGGTCGATCTCGTCGATCGAGGCCATGGCCTGGGCCGACAGGACCAGGTCGCGCTCTCGCTCCACGTTCATGGAGTCACCCTCACCCGACTCCTCGTCGAACTGCACGTCGCCCGGCTCGCGGTCCTGGGCCAACTGATCGGCTTCGGCCTGGAGGGTCGACGCCGACCGGGCGTAGGCGTCACGCTCGGCGAGGAGCTGGGCCCGCTGGGCCTCGACGAAGCCGTCGTCGCCCCCAGCGCGCTCGGGCTCCTCGGACACCCCCTCAGACGAGGACGCCGCGGTGATGTCCTCGGCCTTTCCCTTGGCCTTGGTCTTCTTCGAGGTCTTGGCCGTCGCAGCTGTGGTGGTGGCCGACGTGGTGGTCCTGGGCATCAACTGGCTCCTTCCCCCGACAAAGGGTCGCCGAATGTAGCAACCGCAGGCCGTCCCGGCAACGCCTGTCGGACCCGACGTCAGGTCCGAGCCGGACGGGCGGGCGGGCGACGCGACGAGGGACGGACGTCGCCCTCGTCCAACACCCGCTCGAGCTGGTCCTGCACGGCCTCGACGTCGACCCCGGAGAGGGCGAAGCGCTTGGTTCGACTCGTCGCCCCGCTCACCAGGGTGACGGCTGACGTCTTCACCTCGAAGACCTCGGTCAGGAGGCGGACGCAGGCGTCGTTGGCCCGGCCCCGCTCCGGCACCGACGCCACCCGGACCTTCAGGGCGTCTCCGTGGCGACCGACGATCTCCGAGCGCCCGGCCCCGGGCTGCACCTGCAGGCGCAGGACGACCCGATCGTCGCCGTCCACCTCAAGGAGCCCGTCGAGCACCGTGACAAGGTACTCGTGCGGGAACGGGCCGGTCGATCGGGCCCTGCTCCCCTACGCTGGCCCGATGCCCTTCGGTCCCGTGGAGCCCCTCGACCTGGTCGCCCTGGAGCGACGCACCCTCGAGCGCTGGGACAGCCAGGACATCGCCGGCCACGTCCGCGACCTACGCAAGGACGGCGAGCCGTGGATCTTCTACGAGGGCCCGCCGACGGCCAACGGCCGCCCCGGCCTGCACCACGTCTGGTCCCGGGTGTTCAAGGACCTCTTCCCCCGCTTCCAGACCATGCGGGGCCGCCAGGTCCCCCGCAAGGGCGGCTGGGACTGCCACG
>JAUJLZ010000154.1 GCA_030447125.1 Acidimicrobiales bacterium | reverse complement strand
TGACGTCGAGTGCTTGAGTCGGCGTCGAGTTACACCACCTCGCGGGATGCGATCGCGTCCGCACCCGGAGGAATCTCCTGGCGTCCGATCGCCGGAAGTTGAGAACCTGCTCGGTTACTACGCCGATTCCGTCGAGGGTGTTGGACGCTGGCTCGGTCGCGGCCTGTCTGGCGTTCAGCCAAGAGGTGAGGTCGACGCGCAGCAGCTCTACCGAGTCCTGCTTGGGCAACACCCGACCACCGGGGAACAGTTGGTGGGAGCTCGGGGCTCGGCGCTACGTGCCGAGCGGGAGCGGCAGAGAGAGGTACCGTCGCAGTCAGGCCAGGGACAGGAGCTGCTGTCGTTGCCTCAGGCCGCCACCGTTCTCGGCGTCAGCCAACAGTACTTGTCCCGGCTCGCTCAAGCCGGAGAGCGGGCCCGAGTCCGTAGGGCTGCCGGGCAGGCCTACGGCGAGCCGGTGACGCCATTTGCGAGCACCTACTTCGAAGCAAAGCGCAACGGAACGCGTGGGCACTGGAAGGTGGCTCGTAGCGAGGTGGAACGCTTCCGCGCCAGTCGGGTGACGCCGACGGTGGTGGTGGGCTATGACCTCACGTTCTCATGCCCGAAATCGGTGAGCGTGCTGTGGGCCACGGCCAAGCCCGCTGAGCAGGCGGAAATCCTCGCCGCAGTGGAAGCCGCTGTGGACGCCGGCGTCTCCTACCTCGAGGCTCACGCCGCCTACGTGCGTGGACCACGCCGAAGATCCGGTGGCCTCATTGGGGCCTCCTACTTGCACGCCACCTCGAGGGCTCTCGAGCCACAGCTTCACCACCACGTGGTGGTGGCGAACATGGGCCAGCGCGAGAACGGCGAGCTTCGCACCCTCGATGGCCGGCCGCTGTTCGCCCACGCCCGCACAGCAGGCCATCTTGCTGCCTCGGAGCTGCGGTACCAGCTTGCGGAGCGACTTGGCTTCGCCTGGGAAGAAGTCACCAACGGCCTGGCCGACGTCGCTGGCGTAAGCGCCGAAGCCATGGCCGAGATGAGCACTCGGGCCGCTGAGATCGCCGACGCTGCCCGTGAGGGCGGTTCCGGGTCCGCCGCCGCTCGTCAGGTGGCGGCCTACGACACCCGCTCGGCAAAGGATCACGACGTCGATCCCGCGCTACTCCGATCCAGCTGGGATATGCGCCTTGGGGGCGTGGGCTTCGGGCCCGGCGAGCGAGATGCCTGCTACGGCCGCCAGGACGTCGTGCCGCTCGTGACCGACGAAGAGCGCCAGCGCCTGTTCGCCAACCTGGGGTCCGCTCAGGGGATCACTGAGCTGGCGGCCACCTTCGACCGCCGCGACGTCATCCAGCACGTCTCAGCCTGGGCCCGGGACCGCCTCAGTGCGAGCGAGGTCTCCGACGTGGCTGAACATGGCTGGCCAGTCCAGCAGTGGTCCCTCTGCAGACACCCCGGCGCGAGCGCAGCGCCGACGTCATCCGCCGGGCCGACGGCAAGGTGATCAGCGCTGTCGCCGGCGAGACGCTCTACACCACCCCTGAGCTGCTGGCCGTGGAGCACCAGATCCTCGAACGCTACAACCGTGGCCGCCACGCCGGCACTGGCGTGGTCCTGTCCGAAGTCGTCGACGCAGTCTTGGCCGAGCGGGGGACCATGGGCGAAGACCAGGTGGCGATGGTGCGGGCCATGACCACCAGCGGGCAGCGGATCCAGTGCGCGCTCGGCCCGGCCGGCTCAGGAAAGACCTTCGCTCTGGAGGCCGCCGTGCGGGCCTGGGAGGCCGGCGGCTACCAGGTCATGGGAGCCGCGGTGGGAGGAACGGCAGCCGAGGTCCTCGAGCGGGCGACCGGGATGCCCAGCACCACGATGGCATCGCTGTTGACCCGTCTCGACACGGCCGAACGCCCGGTCCTCGGGCCCCGAAGCGTTGTGGTGGTCGACGAAGCGTCCACGCTCGGCAACCGCGACTTCGCGCGGTTGTCTGGCCATGTGGAGCGGGCCGCGGCCACGCTGCGCCTCGTCGGCGATCCTGCCCAACACTCGGCCGTGGCGGCGGGGGGAGCGTGGCGCCACCTCGTCGACCGTCACCCTGGTGATACACCGGCGCTGACCAAGCTGCGTCGCCAGAAGGGCCCGGAGATGGCCGAGGTCCGGATGGCGCTGGCCGATTATCGGCAAGGGCAAATCGCTGAGGCTCTGGCGCGCCTGGAGCAGGATGAGCGGGTCGTCGAGGCGGATTCCCCTGACGAGCTGCTGGACGCCTTGGTGGCGGACTGGTACGTGGATCGCCAGCTGCGCGTGCAGGACCCATCGACGGCTTACTCGAGCATGGTGGCCGAGCACCACGTAGAACGAGCGGAGCTCAACCGGCGGGCTCGGGCTGTACTCAGCGCTGTCGGTGAGCTCGAGGGGCCAGAGCTCGAGGTCGCCGGAGTGACGTTCCAGCAGGGCGACGAGGTCATCGCCCGCAGACAGGATCGCGAGTTGCGCCCGGCCGGCGGCGGACGAAACGGCTACGTCCGCAACGGCACGCGAGGCCGTGTCGTCGAGGTGAACCAGCGGGAGCGTGTCCTGGTGGTGGACTTCGAGGACCGGGGGCCGATCACCGTCCCGGAGAGCTACCTCAGTCGCCAGCTCCGGCCGGGAGTGGTTGGGGGCTTGGCCCACAGCTACGCCGTCACCAGCCATGCTGCCCAGGGCGAGACCTACGCGGCGGCGCGTCATCTGGCCACCGAGGCGTCCACTCGGGAGGGGGTCTATGTCGGGCTCAGCCGCGGGGCGCAGGCTGCTGCGCTGTATCTGGTGCGTCGGCGCGACCCGGGCGAGGTGGAGGAACACCACGGCCTCCCCCGACTCCAGGACAGCGCCAGCACCAAGGAGGCGGTGTCGTCCAAGCTGCTATCCGGCGGAGCCGAGCTGCTGGCCAGCGAGGTCGATCCGGCGGCGGCCGAGGTGGCGCAGCTGCGCTCGATGTACACGGTCCAGGAACTGAGCGCCTTGGCCGCCACTGAGGACGTCGGCGCCACCGTCGCTGCTCGGGCGCTTGCCGCCGAGCTCGATGCCGTTGCCGCTCGGGCTCAGCTGCACCCCGACGCCCGCCTCGTGGCCCGCTTGGGGGACCGACCCGGCGCTGGCCCAGAACGGGCGCTGTGGGACGAGGCCGTCGGTGCTACGGCTCGCCACAACGCTCAGTGGGCCGCGGCGCCGGTGGCTGGTGGAGTCGGGGCGACATGGGCGCTGGGGTCGCCACCAGCGGGCCCGGCGGCCGCTGTGGAGAGCTACCAGGCGGCGGCGCAGCGCCTGCAGCGCCGGGAGGCGCTCCACACGGCGGCCCGCCCGACGGCGACTCTGGCCGAAGAACGCCGTCAGCTCCTGGCGACGCTCGGGACGGGGCCCGACGATGGTCGAGAGCGGCTGCGGCTCGAGGGCGAAGAAGCTTTCGCTCGGCGGGAGCTCGGTGGACAACAGGCCAACCTCCGCCGGGCCCAAGCCGATGTGGAGGCGCTGCGGCGCCCGAGGCGACGCAGCCGCAATGGACAGGCGCTCGAGCGGGCACGCCGCGAGGTGGAGAGTGGCCAGCGTTCGGTGGCGGTGGCGACGCGAGAACTTGAAGAAGTACGCGAGCGCCTTAGCGCCTTCGAGTCCTCGGCCGCTAATCGTGCGCCGGCGAGACAGCGTCTGGCGACAGTGGAGGCGGCGCTCGCCCACCAGGTTGACGCCGCCGTCTCCAGGCCGCAGCCCTACCTCAGCGCCACCCTCGGTCCCCGGCCCGAGGAGGAGCCGGCCTCGACATCCTGGAAGCGCTCGGCGCTGCTCCTGGAGCGCTACCGCCACCACGAGTTGGGTCTGTCGCCCACCGACGGCGCCCTCGGCGAGAGCGGTCTAAGTGCCTCTCTGGGGGAGCGCCCTGAGCACGTCGTAGCCGCACAGCGGTGGCAGCGCCTCCAGCGCGACGTGGCCCGTACCATGGCGCCGCCCGAGCGGGGCCTGGGGCGATGAGCGATCCCGAGCCCTGTGCCGCACCCGAGGCCCTCTCAGTGAGGCAGCTCTTGGCCGGTGCCGGACGGGCCCTGACCGTGGCCGGGCCGGGAGAGTGCTGGGTGACGGGCACGCTGGGCGGCTGGCGCACCTCCAAGGCCTACGGGTGGGGTGAGCTGGTCGAACACAGCCCCGACGGACGCACCCAGGTGGCCCGGATTCCCATTGGGATGCCAATGGCGGTGATGCGCCGGGCTGGCCACGTATTGGCCCGTGCGGGCGTGAAGCTGGAGGACGGCCTCGAGGTCCGGGTGTTCGGGGCGCTCGAGGTCAACGGCCGCTACGCACCCTTGCGACTGGTGGTCTCGGTTCTCGATCATCGCACCAGCGTGGGGTCGGTGGTGGTGGCGCGCGCCGACCTGCTGGCGGCGTTGGAGGCCGACGGCAGCATCGGTCGCAACCGAGCGACGCCACTTGTGGCGACACCGCTTCGCATCGGCTTGGTCGTGCCCGCCAGCGGCGGAGCCGGCCAAGAAGACTTCAGGCTCCGCCTGCTCTCCTCAGGTCACCCTTGGCAGGTCCGTGAGCTGCGTGTGGCCATGGAGGGGCCGGGAGCTCCCGAGGCGATCGCCAGGGCGATCCTGCGCCTCGGAGCCGAGGGCTGCGAGGTGGTGGCCGTGGTGCGCGGCGGTGGCGCCCCGAGCGGCCTCGCCGCCTTCGATGCCGAGCCGGTGGCGCGAGCGATCGCCTCATGCGATGTTCCCGTGCTGGTGGCCGTCGGCCACACGAGCGATCGCAGCGTGGCGGACGTCGTCGCCCACATGTCGGTGCCGACACCAACGGCGGCTGCTGTGTGGCTCGTCGATCGACACCGGGCCCACGACGATGCGGCGGCAGCGAAGGCCACGGCGGAGGTCGTGGCTCGTGAGCGGGCTGAGGCGGAGCGGGTCAGGCGAGAGTCTCGCGAGGTGGCCAGGCGGGGTGAGCGCCTCGCGGCCAAGGGCCGCGTGCTGGTGGCTCTGGCGATCGTGGTCCTCGTGGTAGGGCTACTACTTGCTGCTGCAGTACTTCGACTTTGACCCCACCGAACCCCACTGCGTACAGACGAAGGTCGCCACGATCATCATGGCGGCTGCTCGCCCTGACGAGAAGGAGTGGCGCGGGGGACACGCCGAGGTGGGCAGGCGCTAGCCCAGGTGCTGAAGCAGACAGCCCGATTTATGCCGTTCTCGGAGCAGCCACGGCCCACTGCGCTCCGTGTCGATGGACGGGTCGAGGCGCCCTGATGGACGACGTCCGGCGCCTACCCGCCATTCAGGAGTGGTTGGACTTCGACGGCTCCGGCACCGGGGCACGCTCGGCGCCCCGCCCGCCGACCCGGCTCATGAGGACACCGGCGGCAGCGTCGCGTCGACC
>JAUJLZ010000153.1:3089-5407 GCA_030447125.1 Acidimicrobiales bacterium | reverse complement strand
CCGGTAGAGGACCACGCTCTGGCCCGGGGCCACGCGAGGGGCAGGTTCGTCGAAGTGGATCACCGACGTGGCGTGGTCGAACACGCCGGGCCTCGGCCGACCGTGGGCGCTGCCCTGCACCTCGACTGGACCCTGGACGGGGCCGTCCACCCAGGAGAGCGCCTCGACGGCGACCTCGTCGACCAGCAGGTCGGCCGCTCGGCCGACGGTGACGGTGGCGCCGGGGATGTCGACGGCCACGGCGTAGCGGGGCTCCGATCCGCCGGCCAGGCCGAGGCCTCGGCGCTGACCGGCGGTCACCAGTTCGACGGCGTCCACTCGGCCCACCTCCCGGCCGTCGGTGTCGACCACCCGGCCCGGGGTCACCGCCAGGCGCTCCCCCAGGAACGACCGGCGGCCACCCACCGACGTGATGAAGCACACGTCCTGGCTGTCGGGCTTGGCCGCCGTCCGCAGGCCCAGAGCGACGGCTCGGGTGCGCACCTCGGCCTTGGTCAGATGACCAACCGGGAGCAGGGTGTGGGCCAGCGCCGCCTGGTCGAGCATGTGGAGCACGTAGCTCTGGTCCTTGGCCGGGTCGACCCCCCGGCGCAGTCGCCACGTTCCGTCTCGGCGTTCGATGCGGGCGTGGTGGCCGGTGGCCAGGTGGTCGAAGCCGAGGGCGTGGGCCCGGCGGGCCAGGCGGTCGAACTTGAGCGAGCGGTTGCACTCGACGCAGGGGTTGGGCGTGCGCCCGGCAGCGTGGGCGGCCACGTAGGGGTCGACCACCGTGGCCGAGAAGTCGTCGCCGAAGTTGAACACGAAGTGGTCGATGCCGAGTTGCTGGGCCACCCGGCGGGCGTCGTCGACGTCGGCCACCGAACAGCACCCGGTGTCGGAGGCGCCGCCCCACAGCTTCATGGTGCAGCCGGTGACGTCGTGACCGGCATCGACCAGGAGGGCGGCAGCCACCGAGGAGTCCACCCCGCCGCTCATGGCGACGAGGACCTTCACGGGCGGAGCCTCACGGCGCCAGCGTGAGGCCGGTGCGCTCCCGGAGCTGGGCCACGGCGGAAGGGACCACCTCCAAGGCGTGGTCGACGTCGGCGTCGGTGCTGGTCCAGCCGAGCGACAGGCGCAGCGACCCGTAGGCCAACCCCCGGGGCACCCCCATGGCCGCCAGCACGTGAGAGGGCTCCATGGCCCCGCTGGCACACGACGACGCCGCCGTGGCGCAGATGCCGGCCTGGTCGAGCAGGACCAACAGGGCCTCGCTCTCGATCCCCTCGATGAGCAGCGAGCAGGTGCCGGCCACCTTGGTGGCCCGGGTGCCCGACTCGGTGACGCCGGGCACGGCGGTGAGCAGGCCGTCGGCCAGCCGGTCGCGCAGGCGCGCCACCCGGCCCACGGTGTCCGGGCGCTGGACCAGCGTCGCCCGCACGGCCGCAGCCATGCCCACGATGCCGGCCACGTTGTGGGTGCCACTGCGCCGGTCGCGCTCCTGGCCACCGCCCCGCAGCAGGGGCTCGAGGGCCACGCCCTCGCGCACCACCAGGGCGCCCACGCCCTGAGGCCCCCCGAACTTGTGGGCGCTCACCGCCACCAGGTGGGCGGGCGCCGCCGCAGTGGCGACGTCGAGCCAGGGGAAGGCCTGCACGGCGTCGGTGTGGACCACCGCACCGGGCGCCCGTTCGCCGACCAGGGCAGCGGCCTCGGCCAGGGGCTGGACGCTGCCCACCTCGTTGTTCACCAGCATGAGGGACACGACCCCGACCTGGCTGTCGAGGGCGGCGTCGAGGGCGCCCAGGTCGATCCGGCCGTCGGCGTGCACGGCCACCACCCGCCCGCCGAGGGCGTGGGTGGGGTGGAGCACGGCGTGGTGCTCCACGGCGCTGCAGACCGGGATGCCACCCTGGCGGGCCAGCACCCCGGTGATGGCCAAGTTGTCGGCCTCGGTGCCACCCCCGGTGAACACCACCTCGCCGGGCTGGGCCCCGAGGGCCTCGGCCACGATCTCCCGGGCCTCCTCGATGGCCTGGCGGGCGGCGCGAGCCGAGGCGTGGCCACCCGACGGGTTGCCCACCCGCCCACCGAAGAACGGCAGCATGGCTTCGGCGCACTCCGGTCGCATGGGCGTGGTGGCGGCGTGGTCGAGGTAGGTGACCATGGCGACGAGGGTACCGGTCGTCCCTTTGCCTCCCGGATGCCTTCTTGCTAATCCTGATCGGCTAGGTCACCGACGAGCTGATCCAGGCCAACGAGCGCTACGCCGCCGACTTCGACCAGGGCGATCTGCCCGTGCCCCCGGGGCGGCACGTGGCGGTGGTGGCGTGCATGGA
>JAUJLZ010000153.1:0-2989 GCA_030447125.1 Acidimicrobiales bacterium | reverse complement strand
GCTCGAGTCAGGTCGGGGGGAGGAAGCCGTCGTCGGCCGCAGTCGAAGTGGGCGACGGCGGGCGGCTGGGGATGGTGGTTGGACCGGGAGCGGGCCGGTCGGTTGCCGGCCCGAGCGGGCTGGTACCGGCACCGGCAGGGGTGGGTGACGCGACGGCCGCGGAGCGGGTCTGGTGGACGGCGGCCACGCAGGCGAGGAACGCCTCGGGATTGGTGCCCGGGGGGGGCGAGTGGCCCATGCGAGCGGCGATGGTGGTGGCGAGCTGCACGGCGAGGGCGGCACGGGTCTCGTGAGGCAGGTCGGCGGCGCGCAGGAGGAACGACCGCACGGCCACGTGGTCGTCGCCGGCGAGCCCGGCCGGGTCGAGCGTGGCCGCGTAGGCCTCGTAGCCGGGCGGCACCTCGAACGCCGAGGGGGACGGCACCGCCGCGCCGCTGCGCTGGCGTAGCACGAGGGTCCCGGCGGCCAGGTCGCCCAGGCGCTGGTTGTCGCGGGTGAACAGGATGGCCAGCACGGCCCCGGCCCCGCTCGTGAGGTACAGGTCGACCAGGGTGAGGAAGCCCCGTACGGCGGCGTGGCGAAAGCGGATGGGCGCACCGTCGGTGGTGACGACGCGCAGCCCGAGGGCAGCTTTGCCCGGGGTCCGCCCCCGCCACAGTGACTCAAAGGCGATGGGATAGCCGAGCAGCACGGCCGTGAGCACCAGGATCACCATGACGAACCCGAACGTCGTGGACCCGCCGGTGCTGGCCAGGCCCACCAGGGCGATCAAGGCCACCGTCAGCACGACCCCTTGGATGGCCAGGTCGATCAGCACAGCCAGCAGCCGCGACGCCAGGCCGGCAGTCTCGAACTGGAGCACGACCGCCTCGGGGGTCACCAGGCGGGACGGGCCGGGCTCCATGGCGCCGAGGGTACCGTCGGGGGCGGATGGACCTCGACCGCTTCCTCGCTGACAACACCCCGACGTGGGAACGCCTGGCCGCCCTGACGGCCCGGGCCAACCGGGGCCTGCGCCGCCTCGACGCCTCTGAGCTCGAGGAGCTGGTCACCCTCTACCAGCGCACCTCGACCCACCTGTCGCTCTCCCGCACCTACCTGCGCGACCCCGGGTTGATCGCCCGGCTCACGGGCCTGGTGGCATCGGCCGCCGCCGTGGTCTACGGCACCCGGCCCCGCACCTTGCGAGCCCTGGGCCGGTTCTTCACCACCACCTTCCCCGCCGCCGTATGGCACCTGCGCCGCTTCGTGATCGTGAGCGTGCTCCTGTTGATCGTGCCCGCCCTGGCCATGGGCCTGTGGCTGGACTCCTCGCCCCGCGCCGTCGACGCCGCCGCTCCTGAAGCGGTCCGCCGGTCGCTGATCGAAGAGGACTTCGAGGCCTACTACTCCTCGGCGCCGGCAGCCGAGTTCGCCGCCCAGGTGTTCACCAACAACGTCCGGGTGGCCGTGCTGGCCTTCGCCGGCGGGATCCTGGCCTGCCTACCCACCGCCTACGTCCTGGTCCTCAACGGCGCCAACGTCGGCGTGTCCGGCGGCCTGTTCGCCGCCGCCGGCCAAGCCCCCCGGTTCTTCGGCCTGATCCTGCCCCACGGCCTCCTGGAGCTGACCGCGGTGGCCATCGCCGGCGGTGCCGGCCTGGCGCTGGGCTGGAGCTGGCTCGTTCCCGGCGACCGGTCCCGTGTCGACGCCTTGGCCGAGGAGGGCCGGCGATCGGTGGTCGTGGTCCTCGGCCTGGTGGCCGCCTTCGCCGTGGCCGGCCTCATCGAGGGCTTCGTCACCGGCCAGCCCTGGCCCACGGCGCTGCGGGTGGGCATCGGCACGGTGGTCTGGGTGGCGTTCCTGTCCTACCTGGCCGCCCAGGGACGGCGGGCGGCGGTGGCCGGGCTCACGGGAACCCTGGGCGAGGACGAGCAGGTGCGGGCCACCACGAGCTGACGTCAGGGCGCAGGGGTCGGCTTCCACCCTCGGGGGAGGCCCCGGGTGGCGGGGAAGAGCAGGTCGATGAAGCGCTGGGCCGTCGGCTGCGGTTCGTGGTTGGCCAGGCCCGGACGCTCGTTGGCCTCGATGAAGACGTAGTCGGGACCCTCCACGTCGGGTACCAGGAAGTCGAGGCCGGTGACGGGCAGGTCGAGCACCCGGCTGGCCCGCACCGCGGCCTCGGCCAAGGTGGGGTGGAGCTGGGCGGTGACGTCGTGGATGGTGCCGCCGGTGTGCAGGTTGGCGGTGCGCCGCACGGCCAGGGCCTCTCCGTCGCCGAGCACGTCGTCGAGGCCTCGCCCCTCCGAACCCAGGGTGTCGAGGGTCGTCTCGTCCACGGGAATGGTCGACTCGCCCCGCGTGGCCGCCGCCCGGCGCCGGCTCTGGGCGGCGATCAGGTCACCCACCCGGTGGCGCCCGTCACCCACCACCGTGGCGGGCCGGCGCACGGCCGCCGCCACCACCTCGTGGCCGATGACGACCACCCGCAGGTCGTCGCCGTCACAGCGCTGTTCGAGCAACACGTCCGGGCAGTAGGCCCGGGCCCGCTCGACGGCCTGGGTCAGTTCCTCGGCGTCGGTGACGCCCACGGTGATGCCCTGCCCCTGCTCGCCCCGGGCCGGCTTGACCACCAGCTCCCCCACCTCGGCGAGAAAGGCACGGTCGGCCTCGGCCGAGCTCGAGGCCCGACCCCGGGGCACGGCCAGGCCGGCCGCGGCCACCAAGCGACGGGTGATGCGCTTGTCGTCGCACCAGCTCACGGCCACGCCCGACGTCAGCTCGGAAAGGGACTCGCGGGTCACGATCTGGCGACCCCCGTGGCTCAGGCGCAAGAAGCCGCCCTCGGCGTCGACGACCGTCACCCCGATGCCCCGCCGGCGGGCCTCATCGGCCACGACGCGGGCGTAGGGGTTGAGCGCTCGGTGATCGTCGCTCAGGGGCCCCGAGTACAAGGGCTCGTTGATGGGGTTCTTGCGCTTGACGCAGAACACCGGCACCCGGGTGAAGC
>JAUJLZ010000152.1 GCA_030447125.1 Acidimicrobiales bacterium | reverse complement strand
GCCACCACGGCGACTCCCCGGCGCGAACGCCCGCTACGGGCGCCGGGGCGCACAGGCCCCGTACAGCCGCCGCCGCCGACGCCCGACGTGGTGAGCGCGCCAGCGGCTGATCAGTCCGCGCCGGCCCAGGGCGGACTGGCAGCCATGGCGGCATCGGCAGTGGCCAAGCTCGCCGTGATCGGCGTCCCGGCGCTGGCGGCCACCGGTGTGGTCATGCGCCTGGGCCTGCTGCGCCGGCTCCAGCTGCGGCGTCGTACGCCCGAGCGCAGCTTGCCCGAGCCCGATCCGGGGCTGGAGCCGCTGGAACGTCGGCTGCGGGCGGTCGCCGCCGACGAGGTGGCCGAGTGGGTCGAG
The DNA here is from genome assembly GCA_030447125.1 of Acidimicrobiales bacterium. The sequence goes on along the minus strand of JAUJLZ010000152.1, from coordinate 5,120 downwards.
CTGACGCTGCGCCTGCTGACGTTGCGCATCAGCCAGGCCGGCTACGAGGTGATGCCCAACGTGGTGGTTGTCCGCGCCGGTGAGTTCGGCATCGAGGTTCTTCTCGACCAGCCCTGCTCGCCGGCACCCGAAGGTTTCGAGGTCGACGACGACGCCCGGGTGTGGCGTGTCGCCGCCGACATGGAGATCGACGTCGTTCGCGACCTGGTGGCCGGATCTCCCGTGATCTCGCCGGCGCTCGTCACCCTCGGGATGTCGCCCGAGGGGCCGGTCCTTGTCGACCTGGAGACGTTGGGAGTGCTCAGCGTCGAAGGTGACGAGGACCGCGTCCGGTCCTTCCTCGGCGGCGTGGCCCTGCAGCTGGCCACCGCCAGTTGGTCGGAGCTGGAGCTCGCCGTTCTCGAGGGTGACTTGGGTGTCGCTGCGTTGGAACGTGGTCCGTCATGCTTTGACGTCGAGGAGCTGGTCAAGCGGGTGGCCACCAGCGCTCGTGGCACCGCTGGGGCCCTCGATGGCCTGGTCTCGACCACCGCAGCCCGGGTGGCTGAGGCTGACGCTGATCCGTGGGCGCCGGTGGTCGCCGTGGTGGGGCCAGCTCGCCGGGAGGAGGCCGTGGACCAAGTGGCACGGGTACTGGGTGCGCCCGGGCGGGGCGGGGCCCTCGTGGCCGCCGGCCCGGTACGCGACGCCACCTGGCGCTTGTCCATCTCAGCCGCCGGCCAGGCCGTGCTGTCGCCGCTTGGCCTCGAGGTCGACGTCTCCGCTGTGGACTCCGACGCCGTGGTGGCCTGCAGCCAGTTGCTCGAGGTGGCCGCCGAGGAGGGTGACAACGCCCCGTTGGTGGACCTGGTCACCGAGAGCGCTCGCCACCAGGCTGCGGTCGAGCCCGGGCCAGTCGATGACTCTGTGGCGCTCGGTCAACAACGCCTGCTGGAGCCTCCCGGTCCTGAAGACGTCGTGGTACGGGTGCTCGGGCGCCCGGAGGTCAGCGGTTGGGACAGCCCGGCCGGCACGAGGTCAGCCGAGATCGTGGTCTACCTCGCCGTGCACGACGACCCGGTCCCCATCGAGCGCTTCCGCGACGCCATGTGGCCGCTCGGCGCCCGGGAGGCCTCGCCCGATGATGACGCCGTCAAGGCCGCGGCCACGTGGGCAGACCTAGTAGAGCCAGTGTCGCAGCAGACGGTGAAGTCGGCGCTGTGGCGTGCTCGGCGAGCCCTCGGCTTCGACGCCGAAGGTAGGCCGCATCTGCCCCCGACCAAAGGCGGCCTGCTCGGCCCTCTCGGGCCGGGCGTGCGCTGCGACTGGTCGGAGTTCCGAGCGTTGGTGGCCCTGTCGCAGCGCCAGCCACGCCATGAGGCCATGGAGTCCCTTCGTGCTGCACTGGAGCGGGTACGAGGTGCACCGTTCTCCTACGTGCCTGAGGGGACCTATGACTGGTCGTCCTCGGAACGCATCGCCTCGAACATCGAGATCGCCGTCGGCGACGCCGCCCACCGGCTCTGTCGCTGGGCGCTCGAACAGGGCGACAACGAGTTGGCCATGTGGGCAACCCATCAGGGCTTGCTGGCCTCGCCCGGCCAAGAGGCGCTGTACCGGGACCGCATGGAGGCTGCAGCCGCCAGTGGTGACCCCACACGGCTGCGAAAGGTGCTCACCGACGCCCAGCGGGCAGTGCGCTCCATCGACCCCCTCGATGACCTCTCGCACGAGACGGTCGCCCTCTACGAGCACCTGAGCACGAAGCTGGAGCGCCGCGGTGCCTGACATCGGCGCTGGTGTCGTCCGGTGCGTGGTGTGGCTTGCCCAGAGCGTGGACGTGACCTACCGGCAGGTCATGCCAGGCGTGTAAAAGGTCCTGCGGGTCTCCGAGCCCTACTGCGTGGGTTCAGCAGGTGGCGGTGGAGCTTTGCGGCACTTGTGGTCGTCCAGTGCCTCCTGCTGCTACCATTTGTTGGTCCCGGGTTAGGACCAGAGGCGAGGGCGCCTGGCGCTGACGGCTCGGCCCGCCTGCTCAACGGCCGAGGACCGTCGGTCGGGTGGGCGATCCGTTGCCAGCCCCGCCTTGCGCCGTGTCGCCGGGGGCCTCGAAGCCGGGAAGGGCCAGCTGGACGATGGGCCCGCTGGGCGCCGGCGACGGCGACGGCGGTGGAATCCTGGGCCTGACCGAGCACATGGCCAATGTGGTTCGAAGCGTCTCGAGAGCGGCCAGCGTGCACTCCGTAGAACACGCCGCGCCGCCGCTGGCTACTACGGCAATGGCCTGGCCGATGCGGCCACCGCAGTGGGGGAGCGAACGAAGGTCGGCGAGGGCGTCGTCGAGGCGAGCCAACGCCGGGGGCGCCAGGCCGAGCTGAGGGCGGGCCAGGAGGTCGTCGTACCAGGCGATGATCGGCCGACAGGCCTCGGCGATGGCCACCAGGTCGACGACTCCAGCACCTGGCTGCGGACGCGTCGTCGTCATGGCCCACTACCGGCGCGCCAAGACGGGGGCATGGGCAAAGAAATTCCGAAAAGTTCTGCCCATCGCGGCCAAGACGCGCGCCGGTAGTGGGGGGTGACAGCAACCAACCCCTCACTCGGAGGTTTCCAAATGGTCCGCACGCCAGCACCACGTCCGTGCTCTGTCCAGCGGGCCGGCCCAAACGAGCCTTGCAACCGAGCCGAGCGCAGGGCGCGCTCGGGCGAGGCCGGTGGTCACACCGGCGGCGGAGGTGAGCGCCGCAGGCGCTCCGTCGGATTCTGCCGGCGCTTCGGGAACTACGTCGAGCGGGCCCGCTTGTCGGCATGGGGCGTCGCGCCGGTCATCGGCCAGGTCGATGTGACGCCCACTACCTCAGGGCTGCCCGGCGGTGAGTTGGCTCAGAAGCTCCTCGACTGGCTGGCCCAGGTAGCCCTGTGGGGCTGCCTGGCCGCCCTGCTCGCCGGCGGCTTGGTCTGGGGCCTGTCGGCCCGAGGCGGCAACAGCCTGCAGGCCAGCACCGGCAAGACCTTCGCCATCGGCGGTGCCGTCGGGGCCCTCATCGCCGGCCTGGCGCCCACGATCGTCAACACCTTCTTCAACGAGGCGCAGTGAATGCGCCGCTTCGTGATGGTCCTGGCCGCAGGCGCGGCCCTGGCGTTGGTGGTCAGTGTCGTACAGCGTGGCGCCGATCCCGTGGCCTCCGCACCTGGCGCTTCGACGGCGGGGGCATCGACTGCAGCGCCACCTTCGCTGTCGTCCGGGACCGATCCCGCGCTCGTCGCCCCGTCGGCTGCCGTGGCCGGTAGCGGCCCGACGTCGGTCGTCAACGGCGTGGCCATGGGTTACTCGCCCGACGCCGACGGCGCCGAGGCGGCCGCCCGGGAGTTCGTCCGAGCCTCCGGCTCGATGGTGACCATGGCCCCCGCCGAAGCGCTGGCGGCCCAGCGGGTGATGGCGTCCGCCGCCATCGAGCAGGACCTGGTGGCCAAGCGCTCAGCTGAACTGGAGAACATCCGGGGCTCGGCCGGAGCCGAGGGCGTTAGCTACTGGTTCACGCCCATCGCCTCCCGGTCGTCGCTGACCAGCGATGGAGAGGCGCTGGCCGAGGTCTGGTACATGGGCGTGCTGCGCAGCCCGTTAACCCCCGGCATGCAGTGGTGGCGCACCGCCGCCTACCGACTTGTGTGGGAGGACGACGACTGGCGGGTGGCCGAGGAGAGCGAGACCGCCGGCCCCATCCCCACGCTCCCGCTCGGCGAGACACCGACGTCGGCCGCCGAGATGGATGCGCTGCTCGAGGGGTTCGATCCCCGTGGCTAGCGCGACGCTGGCAGTGGAGCTGCCCAACCCCGTCGAGATCATCACCGCCCCCGCCCAAGCGGTGGCCAACGCCCCCGGCGCCATGGCGGAATCGATGGCTGAGAGCACTCTCGGCTGGTTCGTCAAGGCGCTGGGCGACGCGGTGTCCAAAGTGGGAGAGCAGCTGCTGCACTTCCTCGACACCTCCTCGACGGCCACGTTCGACGAAGGATGGTGGTCCGGCCCTCGGGCCCAGGAGATCTGGGGCACGGTGGTGATCCTGGCCGGGGTGATCATGCTCGGCTGTCTGTTGCTGGCGGTGATCCAAGGCGTCATCGCCGGTGACCCCATGGCCATGATCAAAGCGGCCTTCCTGGAAGTGCCGATGTCGGTGTTCGGGATTCTGGTGATGGTGGCGGTGACCACGTTGTTGATGGGCATCGTCGACGGCGCCTCAGTGGCGGTGCTGTCAAGCGCGGATGAGAGCCTGGGGCGCTTCTTCAGCGGGGTGGCACACTCCCCGGCGCCGCTGTTGACCACGGCGGTGGTGCTGATCGTGATGTTGATCGGCACCTTCTTGGTGTGGGTGGAGCTCATCATTCGGGCCAGCCTCATCTACCTGCTGGTGGCCTTCTCCCCGCTGCTGCTGGCCGCCCGAGTGTGGCCAGGGGCCAAGGGAGCGTTCCGCAAGCTGGTCGAGCTCGGCCTGGCGCTCATCGTCTCCAAATTCGCCATCGCCTTGGCGCTCGGGCTCGGTGCGGCTGCCCTCGGCGGCGGAGGCGCCGGCAACCTCGCTTCGCCCGGTGCCAACCCGAACGACATTGGTACCCAGGCGGGCTACACGCTCGGCGCGCTGGTGGTGGGCTCTGGGTTGATCCTCCTGGCGTCGTTCTCGCCCTTCATCATCCTCAAGATCCTGCCCATCTTCGAAGGCGCAGTGGTCGCTCAAGGCATCGCCGGCAGCCCCGCAAGAGGCGCCCAGCAGACAATGTCGACCGCCTATTACGGCAAGGCGTTGAAGGACAAGCTGGCCGGCGGCGGCTCCGGACCTTCGGGAGGCCCTGCGCCGACCGGAGGCAGTCCGGGAGGAGGCGGGTCCGGTGGAGGTACTCCCAATACGCCCGCCGACAGGATTGCCGGGCCGAGCACTCCAGCGCCGCCATCTGGCGGCGGGGGAGTGGCGGCGGGCGGGGCCGGGGGGGCTGTGCCTGCGGGCGGAGTGGCCACGGCTCCGACGCCGGCGGCGGTGGTCACCGTGCCCGTTGACGTAGGGGTCGGTGCAGCCAAAGCAGGTGCACGCCGGGTGAACTCAACCGTCGACACTGCGGCTGGCGCCGCCTCGGGCCGGAGGCCGTCG
>JAUJLZ010000017.1 GCA_030447125.1 Acidimicrobiales bacterium | reverse complement strand
GGGCCAGGTCGACGGCGGCGTCGAAGGAGGCCTCGAAGTCGAGCTCGCGCACGTTGACGCCGTCGACGCTGTAGGGCAGGTAGGAGCGACCGAGGTGGGCGTCTCCCAGGGCGGCGACCTTCATGACCCCCCATGGTAGGAAGTCGGTGGGACAGTTACACGGATGTAGTTCCAAAGGTGGGATTCGCCGACCGGACGCATTGGTGTCTGGGGCTGCTAGAACAGGCACGGGAGCTCGGACGGACCGGGCTGAGAGGGTGCCTGCGGGCACCGACCGCAGACCTGATCCGGGTAATGCCGGCGGAGGGAGCAGACATGGAAATCGGTGCTGACGGCGGCGTGTTGGCCGCGCAAAAGCGCTACGTGGAGGGCCCCGACGGGCTACGGGTGCCCTTCCGGGAGGTGGCCCTGCACCCGAGCGACGGGCCGAAGGGGCCGGTGACCAACGAGGCGGTGCGCCTGTACGACACCAGCGGGCCGGGGAGCGTGCCGTCCGAGGGCCTGCCGGCCCTCAGGCGGGGCTGGATCGAGGACCGGGGCGACGTGGAGGCCTCCGTCGGTCGCCCGGTGAACCAACGAGACGATGGGCGCCGGCGGGTGGCCCTGGCCAACGGGAACGGGCAGACGGCATCGGCCCACGGGCAGGCCATCGGCAACGGGGCCGGCGGCACGCACAGCGGCGCCGGGCCGGGCCGCAAGGGCCAGGGCTGCCTGCGGGCCACCCGCGGGGCCAACGTCACCCAACTCCACTACGCCCGCCGGGGCGAGATCACCCCCGAGATGGCCTTCGCCGCCATCCGTGAGGGCGTGGCCCCCGAGATGGTGCGCGAGGAGCTGGCCTGCGGCCGGGCCATCCTGCCCGCCAACGTGAACCACCCCGAGTCCGAGCCCATGGTCATCGGCCGCGCTTTCTTGGTCAAGGTCAACGCCAACATCGGCAACTCCTCCGTCACCTCTTCCATCGACGAGGAGGTGGAGAAGCTGACGTGGGCCACCCGCTGGGGGGCCGACACGGTGATGGACCTCTCCACCGGCGCCGACATCCACACCACCCGCGAGTGGGTCATCCGCAACTCGCCCGTGCCCATCGGCACCGTGCCCATCTACCAGGCCTTGGAGAAGGTCGACGGCAAGGCCGAGGAGCTGACCTGGGAGCTGTACCGCGACACGCTCATCGAACAGGCTGAACAGGGCGTGGACTACTTCACCGTGCATGCCGGCGTGCGGGCCGCCTACATCGACCTGGCCGCCCGGCGGGTGACCGGCATCGTCAGCCGGGGCGGATCGATCATGGCCGCCTGGTGCCTGGCGCATGGCCGGGAGAACTTCCTCTACAGCCGCTTCGAGGACATCTGCGAGATCATGGCCACCTACGACGTGGCCTTCTCGCTGGGCGACGGCCTGCGTCCCGGCTGCATCGCCGATGCCAACGACGAGGCCCAGTTCGCCGAGCTGGCCACCCTGGGCGAGCTCACCGAACGGGCCTGGCGCCACGACGTCCAGGTGATGGTGGAGGGCCCCGGGCACGTGCCCCTGCACAAGATCGCCGAGAACGTCACCCGCCAGATGGAGCTGTGCCACGAGGCGCCCTTCTACACCCTCGGCCCGCTGACCACCGACGTCGCCCCCGGCTACGACCACATCACCTCGGCCATCGGGGCGGCCACCATCGCCATGCACGGCACGGCCATGCTCTGCTACGTCACTCCCAAGGAGCACCTGGGCCTGCCCGACCGCAACGACGTCAAGGAGGGCATGATCGCCTACAAGATCGCCGCCCACGCCGCCGACCTGGCCAAGGGCCACCCCGGCGCCCAGGTGTGGGACGACGCCCTGTCGGCCGCCCGCTTCGACTTCCGTTGGGAGGACCAGTTCAACCTGGCCATGGACCCCGACACGGCCCGGTCGTACCACGACGCCACCTTGCCCGCCGGTGCGGCCAAGTCGGCCCACTTCTGTTCCATGTGCGGACCCAACTTCTGCTCCATGCGCATCAGCCACGACGTGCGCGACCGGGCCGGGGCGGCGGCCCCCGTTGGCGACGCCTGAGCGTCGTCGTCGCCTCCGGCTGCCCCGCCTGCACCTGGTGACCCTGGCCGCGGCGCCCGAGGTGGTCCTGGCCTCGGTCGACGCCGCCCTGGCCGGGGGTGCCCCCCTGGTGCAGCTGCGGACCAAGGAGGGGAGCGACCGGGCGCGCTACGAGCTGGCCTTGGAGGTGACGGCGCGTTGCCACCACGCCCGGGCGTGGTGCCTGGTCAACGACCGGGCCGACATCGCCCTGGCCGCCGGGGCCGACGGGGTGCACCTGGGGGATGACGATCTGCCCGTGGCCGCCGTGCGGGCCATGCTGGGGCCCGACCTGGTGGTGGGGGCGACCTGCCGGGACCCGGCGTCGGCCCGGCGAGCCGAGGCCGAGGGGGCCGACTACCTGGGGGTGGGGCCGGCCTATGCCACCACGACCAAGGCGGGCCTTCCCGAGCCGATCGGACCGGGGGGCGTGGGCCGGGTGGCGAGCGCGGTGGACATCCCCGTGGTGGCCATCGGCGGGGTCACGTGCAGGCGGGTCGGGGAACTGCTCGAAGCCGGGGCCCACGGGGTGGCCGTGGCCGGGGCTGCCTTCGTCACCAGCTTCGGAGCCATCGCTAGATCCGCTCGGTTGACGACGACCACACCGGTGGTGGCGACCGATTCGCCGACGGCCAGCGAGACGTCGGCGGCGACGGCGGAACTGGTGGCGGCGGTCGAGTGCTGGGAACAGTCGCAGGCGGGGGGTGTCCAGGCGTGAAGGTGGTCGTGGTGGGCGGGGGGGTGGTCGGGCTCAGCATCGCCTGGCGGGCGGCGGCGGCGGGCCTGGACGTCATCGTGGTCGACCCCAGCCCCGGCCAAGGCGCCACCGGCGTGGCCGCCGGCATGCTGGCGCCGGTCACCGAGGTGCACTACGGCGAGGAGGCGCTGCTGGCGCTCAACCTCGACTCCTGCTCCCGCTATCCGGACTTCGTGGCCGAGCTGGAGGAGTGCTCGGGCTTGCCCACTGGCTACCGGGAGTCGGGCACGCTCAGCGTGGCTCGCGACGCCGACGACCTGGCTGCCCTCGACGAGCTGGTGGCCTACCAGCGCAACCTGGGCCTGGAGGTCGAGCGCCTGCGCAGCCGGGACCTGCGCGGCCTCGAGCCGGCCCTGGCCCCGAGCGTGCGTGGTGGCGCCCTGGTCCCGGGCGACCACCAGGTCGATCCCCGTCGGCTGGCCGCGGCCCTGGTCGAGGGGGGGCGTCGTATGGGCGTGGCCCACCGCCGTCGTCGGGCCAAAGGCGTGGGTGTCGGCCGGGTGACGCTCGAAGGGGGCGAGGTCCTCGGCGCCGACGCCGTGGTGGTGGCCGCCGGGTGCTGGTCGTCGAAGCTGGAGGGCCTCCCGAGCGACGTCGGGTCTGCGCTACGTCCGGTCAAGGGCCAGATCCTGCGCCTGCGGGGCCCGGTGCCGCTCATCGGCCACAACGTTCGAGGTCTCGATGCCTACCTGGTGGCGAGGAGCGACGGCGAGGTGGTGGTGGGGGCCACGGTCGAGGAGCGGGGCTACGACACCACCGTCACGGCGGGGGCCGCCCACGACCTGTTGCGCGCCGCCCTGGAGCTCGTGCCCGACGTGGCCGAGCTCACACTGGTCGAGGCCTCGGCCGGGCTGCGTCCGGGAACCCCCGACAACGCCCCGCTGCTCGGACCGACCGAGGTCGAGGGCCTGGTGGTGGCCAGCGGCCACTACCGCAACGGCATCCTCTTGGCCCCGGCCACGGCTGCGGCCATCGTCGAGCTCCTTGAGACAGGCGAGACACCGAGTTCGATCATCCCCTTCTCGCCCCGGCGCTTCGAGCGGGTGGCGTCATGAAGGTGGTGGTCAACGGCGACGCCCGCACGGTGGGTGAGGGGTGCAGCGTGGCGGACCTGGCCGCTGAGCTCGGCGCGGCACCAACCGGCGTGGCCGTGGCCGTCAACAACGAGGTGGTGGCCCGTAGCGCCTGGGCCGGGTACAGGCTGGACGAGGGCGATCGGGTCGAGGTCCTCGGCGCCATGCAGGGAGGATGACGGCCGTGGAGCAAGAGAGCGACGACGACGTCCTCGTCATCGCCGGGGTGACGTTCGTGTCCCGGCTCATCCTCGGCACCGGGGGAGCGGCCAGCCTCGAGGTCCTCGAAGCCTCCCTGGTCGCGGCCGGGGCCGAGATGGCCACCGTGGCCCTCCGGCGCATCGACCCCGCCGCCCAGGGGTCGGTCCTCGATGTGCTCAAACGCACGGGCGCTCGCCTGCTGCCCAACACCGCCGGCTGCTTCACCGCGGCCGACGCCGTGCGCACCGCCCGCCTGGCCCGGGAGGCGTTCGAGACCGACTGGATCAAGCTCGAGGTCATCGGCGACGACCGGACCTTGCTCCCCGATGCCGTCGAGCTCCTCGACGCCGCCGAGGACCTCGTCGACGACGGCTTCGTGGTGCTGGCCTACACCAATGACGACCCCGTCCTGGCCCGTCGCCTGGAGGACCTGGGCTGCGCTGCGGTCATGCCCCTGGGCTCGCCCATCGGCAGCGGTGCCGGCATCCGCAACCCCTACAACCTGGCCATGATCACCGAGCGCCTGTCGGTGCCGGTGGTGCTCGACGCCGGGGTGGGCACCGCCTCTGACGCCGCCCTGGCCATGGAGCTGGGCTGCGACGCCGTGCTGCTCGCCACCGCCGTCACCAGGGCCCAGGAACCGGCCCGCATGGCCGAGGCCATGCGCCTGGCGGTGCGGGCCGGGCGCCTGGCTCGCCGGTCGGGACGCATCCCCGTGCGCCGCTACGCCGTGGCCTCCACCCCCACCGAAGGACTGGCCGACTGGGACGAGGACGACGGGTGATCCAGTGCCAGGCGCGTACTTTCGGCGCGGGCGCCCAGCAGGTGGGCGTGTGAGCGGAAAGAACGCCGCACCGCCTCCGGTGGCGCCGCTCCTGGTCCTCACCGACCGCCACCAGGCCGTCCGCCGAGGCGTGGTGGCCACGGTGGCCGCGGCGTTGGACGGTGGTGCCCGGGCGGTCGTGCTGCGGGAGAAGGACCTGGCCCGAGGGCCACGCCAGGAGCTGGCCGTCGCCCTGCAGGAGGTGCTGGCACCGGTGGGTGGCGTGCTGCTCATCGCTGGCGCCGACCTTGACCTCGCCCGCGCCAGCGGAGCCTCCGGCCTCCACCTCGCCGCCGCCGACGCGTGGCCCGGCGACCTCCCTGGCCTCATCGTGGGCCGGTCGTGCCACAACCAAACCGAGGTGCAGGCGGCCGCGGGCGAAGGGGCCGGCTACGCCACCATCTCACCGGTGCTGACGACGAGGTCCAAGCCCGGCTACGGCCCCGCCCTGGGCATGGCCGGGTTGGCGGCCCTGGCCGCCGCCACCGACCTGCCCCTGTTCGCCCTGGGCGGGGTGGGTGCGGCCGCCGCCGCCGACTGCCTGGTTGCCGGCGCCGCCGGGGTAGCCGTCATGGGCGGCGTCATGGCCAGCGAGGACCCGGCCGCCAGCGTGGCCCGCCTGTTGGCCACGCTCACCCCGGTGGTTTGTGGACGCTCGTGACGGCTGAGCCAGCGCGACCGTCCACGATCGCCGGAATGACGGCGCCCGGCCGACCATGAGCGAGACCCCGCCGGTGGTGCTGGTCATCGCCGGATCCGACTCCGGCGGGGGCGCCGGCATCCAAGCCGACCTACGCACGCTGGCCGCCCACGGCGTGTTCCCCACCACCGCCATCACCGCCCTGACCGCCCAGAACACCTTGGGCGTCCACGCCGTGCACGTGGCTCCGGTCGACATCGTGGCCGCCCAGATCGAGGCCGTGCTGAGCGACTTCGACGTGCGGGCGACCAAGACGGGCATGCTCGCCAGCGCCGAGATCATCGAGGTGGTGGCCGGCTTCGCCGCCGCCGGACGCCTGCCCGCCCTGGTCGTCGACCCCGTGATGGTGTCCGCCTCGGGAGATCGCCTGCTGGAGCCTGAGGCCGAGGAGGCCTACCGGCGCCTGTTGTTCCCCTACGCCGCGGTGGTCACGCCCAACCTGGGAGAGGCGTCGGTCCTGGTGGGCCGCACCGTCGAGTCTGTCGCCGAGATGAGCGAGGCGGCGCGAGCGTTGGCGCTCAGCACGGGCGCCCGAGCGGTGATGGTCAAAGGCGGCCACCTCGACGCCGACGTGGCCGTCGATGTCCTGTGGGACGGGCGCCACCTCCACGAGCTGGGTGGACCCCGCATGGCCACCACCAACAACCACGGCACGGGCTGCAGCCTGGCCTCGGCCATCGCCGCCGGCCTCGCTCGAGGTGTCGAGCTCCTCCCCGCCGTGCGGGCGGCCAAGGCCTACGTCGGCCGGGGTTTGGAGGCGGCGTCAGGGTGGCGCCTGGGCCAGGGGCACGGCCCCATCGACCACTTTCCCGGCGACGGCCTGGCTCAGCAGCCGTAGGTCCACCACTTCGCCGGCCCGGAGTGCCAGCATCCGCCCATGCAGAAGACCAAGCCCAGTCCGGCGGATCGCCTGCGTCCTTCCGAACTGCAGTGCCTTGCCATCGGCGTCACCCTGGAGGCCTGCACCGGTCGGGTACCGTCGTTGCCGCTCCCCGAGCGGGTGCTGATCGCCTCGCCCCGCCACACCTTTGCCGACCTGGCCCTGGCCATCGACGAAGCCTTCGGCCGCTGGGAGCTCGCACGAGGTCGCGAGTTCTGCTTCGAGGACGGTTCTCGGGCGGGCGAAGCGGGCGACGGGGCGCGCCGGCGCGGCCTGGTCGACGACCGGCGGGCCCGCTTGCACCGCCTGCGGGAGGGCGAGCACTTCTCCTACCTCGCCGACACCGGCGAACGCTGGGAGCACGAGTGCCTGGTGGTGGGCTGGATCGACCCCGACGAGGTCCTGCTCGACCGACCCAGCCACCCGGTGGTCTATCAATCGGTAGGCCGGAACCCGCCAGCGGCCTTTGGTCTCAGCCCGAGCTGAGGCACCTTGGCCGGCCCTCAGGCGCCAGGACGCTCGGGCCCACGAGGTCGGCTCAGGCGCAGAGGTCGTTGCGACACGCCGGGCACAGGCCGAGCGTGTCGGCCGACGCCACCGCGTCGCAGCGCCAGCAGTCGTCGGGGCGGGGATCGATGGGTCCCGCGTCCCACATCGCCGGGGTGCCCCGTGGTCGGGGTCGGGGACGCGGCTGATGGAGGCGATGGCGGGCCGACGCTGCGTCTCGACGCAGGGCGGCGAAGGTCGCTTCGAGGGCGGCCGGCAGCGCTGATGGTGGGGAGAGGGACGTCTCGGTGCTGATCCTTCCCATGGTGCTCATCCCGCCGGGCGAGGTCAATAGCTGCAGGACGCACTCACCGATCAGGCCCTCGAGGGGAACCTGACGGTGTAGGTGGTGGTGTGGAACGGGCCCGGGCGGGAGAGGAGGCGGTGCTCGACGACATCGGCGGCGATGGTGAGGAGGCCCACGTTGTTCTCGCCCACGACGACCCACCTCGGGCGCTCCTGGGGATCGAGGTAGGTGCGGGTCTCCCGGTAGTGGTGGCCCTGGCCGGTTCCGGCGCGCACCCGATCGGCGAGGTGACGGGGAAGGAAGACGGGGCCGCCGTCGGACCACTCGTCGTTGTTGACCGGTCTGGCCATGAGGCGCCGGGCGAACCCGGTGGTGTCGGCCACCTCCGGTGGTCGGTCCCAGCCCACCCGTTCGGGTCCTGCCCCCACGAGGCGGCCGAGCACGTGCAGGGCCGACTTCTCCAGCGCACCGCTGTGCTTGAAGGAGCTGCTGACCACCTGGGCCACCCGTAGCTCGGTCTCGTCGATGGTGAAGGTGGCGTCGACGTTGAGGCCGTAGTGGACGTCTCCCGAGAGGATGACGAGCCGGCGCAGGCCCAGTTCCTCCACCAGCAGGTGCATGAAGTCCACGAAGCCGGCCAGGTTGGAGTGCCAGGCCTCGAAGTCGACCTCGTAGGGGCCGAGCTTGCCCACCAGGAACTTCTGGCGACGTTCCTGCAGCTCGAGACCGAACAACGGGACCGGCGAGACCAACAGGACCGGACCGGGACCCTCCACGCCGGCGTGGGAGAACAGATCGACCAGGCGACGGGCCTCGTGGTCACCGATGAGCCGTGCGGCTGCCTGGTCGCTGTCGAAGCTGCGCTGCGTACGGGTGTCGAGCACGACCATGGGCGGATCAGTCGCCACGGTGTAGCTCCACCCGTCGAAGTCCCACAAGGTCCGCTCGAAGGTCTCGGCCATGTCCGGTGCGCCCCGGACCCCGGTCACGACCGTGTCGATGAAGGTGTCGTCGAAGTTCTCCGGCTGGTTGCCCCAGCCCTGGAAGGCCCAGAAGCAGGCGAGGGCGTTGGCCACCGCCCGACGTCCGGTGGGGGAGTCCCGCACCCGCTGGCGCCACTCCCGCGTCAGGTTCCAGTCGTCGGTGACGTCATGGTCGTCGAAGCAGGTGTAGGTGGGGACGTTGGCCAAGACCCGCGCCGCCGCCGGCACCGCCCGTCGGGCGGCCTCCAGGCACGCCACCTCGTTCTGGTACTGCTTGCGCAGCCGGGCCCGCTGTCGGGCATCGCCTCCTCCAGGAACGACGTCGTCGAACGCCGGCCAGCGTGAGGGCCAGTTGGTCTCCCGCCAGGCGATCAGGTAGGCGGCGGCGAGCTCACCCAGGCTGAACAGGTGGTTGGCGGCCTTGCCTGAGGTGAAGGCCGCTCGTTCTTCCGCCAGCCGCTGGCGGCCGTAGACGGGAACGCTCGACAGCGGGGGGAGTCCCGGCACCGAGGTGTCGTCCCCGGCGCCCATCAGGGCGACGCCCAGTCGGGTGAGGTGGCGGATGAGCGGACCGGCGACCTCGTCGGCGTAGATCTGGTCACCGGTCAACACCAGGGCGCTGGGACGGCGGCGCAGATCCGCGCCGGTGCGGGACAACTGCTCATCGGCGGCCAGGAAGGCATCCTCGCCCTTGCCGTGCAAGAGGCGACAGGAGCCGTGCAGGACGTTGAGCTGCTCGGTCTTGGGCCCCCGGAGGAAGAAGGTGGGCAGGTCGTGGCCCTCGTAGGCCAGGCTCTGGGACCCACCGATCATGCCCAGCTCAGCCAGGCGCCGGGCGCCACCACCCTGCTCGGACGTCACCTCGAGGTCGTAGGCCAAGAGGACGTCGGTGGGGAAGCGGCCGGCGTCGGGGCGGGCCACGGCCAGGTGGACGAACAGGCCAGGGCCGAGGCGAAGGCTTCGGGCCGTCGCCGTCGCCAGCGGCTCGGCCGCACGATCCTCCGCCCGGACGACCACCAACTCGACCGCCCGGGGCGCACTGGTGGCCAACCAGACGCAGACCTGCTCGGGCTCGCTCCGGCGCAGGATCGGCCCGGCCAGGATCTCCTGAAGCACGTGGAGGTCCCCTCAATCGGCCAGCAGCAGCGACCAGGCCGCGGGAACCAGGCGGTAGGTGCGCCGGTCCACGTCGTCTGACAGCTCACCGTCGGCGTTGTGGGGGAGGGGATCGCCGCTGATGGTGACCTCTCGCCCCCGGAGGTGGTGCACGTCGTCGCGCTGGAGGTGGGCGCCGGCGAGGAGCGCTCTGGAGAAGGCGACCCGGGCCCCGGCACCGGTGGCCGAGACGGCCACCACGTCGAGCAGACCGTCGGCCGGGTCGGCGGCCGGGCAGAGGTGGGTCCCGCCGCCGATGGAGGGCCCGTTGCAGGCACCGACCAGCAGCAGCCGACCGTCGTCGTGGGCCAGCGCCGTCCCGTCGACGTCGACGTCGAGGGCCCAGCCCTGCTCTCGGACCCCGGCGACCAGGGCACCGAGGGGGTAGGCCAGGGGTCCCAGGCGATCCTTCATGCCGGAGGCCACCATGGCTGCTCGGGCGCCCAGGCCGGCGTGGACGGCGTTGACGACGACACCACCGTGGTCGTCGACGATGAGGTCGAGGCGACGAGGTGTCCCGTCGACCACGGCTGCCGCAGCCAGGGCGGGGTCGAGAGGGATGCCGAGGCCGCGGGCGAGATCGTTGCCGGTCCCGAGGGGGATCAGGCCGAGGACGGCGTCGTGGAGCAGCTCCCGGCGCCACAGGCGCTCGACCACGCAGTGCAGGCCGCCGTCGCCGCCGCACACCACCAGCGGACGCCCGGGCGAGGTGTCGGCGGCGGCGTCGAGCTCGCTCAGGCTGGCGGTGCGGACCACCTCCACAGGACCAGCGGCCCGAAGTACCTCGAGGGCGGCATCGAGACCCCGACGGCGGGAGGCGCTGGCCCCGGCGTTGGCCACGACCAGGAGCTCTCGGGTGGTCACCCAGGCTCGCAGGCCTGGCCGTCATCGCTGGTGGCGGTGGCCCTCCTCGGGCCGAGGCGGCGCGCCCCCAAGGCACCGACGAGGCCACAGGAGTAGGACAAGAAGGCAGCGAAGGCCAGGCTTGCCGGCGCCACCGTCTCGCCGCTGGCCAGGCGGCGCACGACGCCGACGCCCTGGATGAGGGCGAACGCGCCGACGGCGGCCAGGGCCCCGTTGGTCAGGGGACCGGTGGCGGCACGGCGGGCGGCGACGAAGCCGCCGGCCATGAACCCCACCAGGATGGGGGCCAGGAACACAAAGGCGAGGAAGCTGCCGCCGGTCCCGTCGCCGTCGACGACGATCTGGCCGACCACGCCGACGGGCAGGGCGATGACCACAGCGATCAGCGCTCCGAGGAACACCGCACGGGGCTCGACGGTCCTCACGACTGGTCCTCGACCATGGGGCGAGGGTAGGCGGTCCGCCCGTGGTTCGCGGGCTTCGCAGGTACGGGCGAGCAGGTCGACCATGAGCGCGCTTGTACCTGGACGAGTCCGAGCCGCTGCACCATACTGCACGTTCGGGCGCTGTCCGTGACGGTCAACCAAAGCAACGGGAGTCGCACATGAAGCAGACCTGGCGTCAGCACGCGGCGTGCAGGGGCATCGATCCAGACGTCTTCTATCCACTCGACGAGGACGACGACGGCGAGGCGGCCAAGGAGGTCTGCACCGCCTGTCCCGTGCGCCAAGCTTGCCTGGAGCACGCCTTGTCGCACCGCGAGCGGGACGGTGTGTGGGGTGGGGCCACCGAACGGGAACGACGCCGCATGCTGCGCCACCGCCGCCGTTCGGCGTGAGCTGCTCCGCGTCCTCGTCCCCACCGGCGTGACCGACACACTGGCGGCGCGGGGCGGATGGCCTGGCGTGTTGCGCCCGTTGCTGGCGGGTGAGGACCTGACAGCCGCCCACGCCCGGGCGGCACTGACCGAGGTCCTCGACGGCGCCGCCACCTCCGCCCAGCTGGCGGCGTTCTTGGTGGCCTTGCGCATGAAGGGCGAGACGGTCGAGGAGATGCGCGGGTTGGTGGCGGCCATGCGTGACGCCGCTGAGCACGTCGAGCTCCCCGCCGGTCTGGTTGCGGTGGACACGTGCGGCACCGGCGGGGGAGCCAGCCGACGTCTGAGCGCGTTCAACGTGTCGACCATCGCCAGCTTCGTCATCGCCGGCGCCGGCGTGGCCGTGTGCAAGCACGGGAACCGGGCGGCGTCGTCGACCAGCGGGTCAGCCGACCTCTTGGAGGCCATGGGGGCGACGATCGACCTCGGGCCGGCCGGGGTGGTCCGCTGCGTCCGCGAGGCCGGCATGGGCTTTTGCTTCGCCCCTCGCTTCCATCCCGCCATGCGCCACGCTGGTCCGACCCGTCGGGAGGTGGGCGTGCCCACGGTGTTCAACTTCCTCGGTCCCCTGGCCAACCCGGCGGGGGTACGGCGACAGGTCGTGGGCGTCAGCGACCCGGTCATGGCCGAGCGCATGGTGGGGGTGCTCGAGGCCACGGGGACCGAGCGGGCGCTGGTGGTCTTCGGCCACGACGGCCTCGACGAGCTGACCACGACGACCACCTCGACCGTGCTGGAGCTGCGTGAAGGTGCGGTGCGGGTCAGTGAGGTCGACCCGACGGCCCTCGGCATCCCCAGGGCCGAGCCCGAGGCCATCCGGGGCGGCGACGCCGGTGCCAACGTCGTCCTGGCCCGGCGGGTGCTCGACGGAGAGCACGGTCCCCACCGTGACCTGGTGCTGCTCAACGCCGCCGCCGGCCTGGTGGCGGGAGGTGTGGCCGACGACCTGGCCGGGGGCTATGAAGCGGCGGTGGCCTCCGTCGACGACGGGACCGCAGCTCGGGTGGCCGAGCAGATGGTGGTCATCTCCCGTCAGGCCGGTGCCGAGAGCTGAGGGTCCAGCGCCCGCTCTCGGGCTACTCGTCGCCCAAGCTCCACAGGGACTCCACGTCACAGCGGCCATAGGAGCGAAAGGCGATCATCGTCTTGGTGTCGACGATGCCGTTGCACCCGTTGATCCGCCGGGTCACGACCTCGGCCAGCTCATCGTGGTGACGCACCCGGACCACGGCGACGATGTCGGCCTCACCGGCGGTGGAGTAGACCTCGGCCACGCCCTCGAGGTCGGCCAGGGCTTCTGCCAGTTCGGCGATGCGGGCGGGTTCGGCCTGCACGAGGACGAAGGCGGAGACCATGAGGGCCACGTTAGCGATGGCCCCTGGTCCACCGAGACCCGCTGGCCCTCGCCTAGCCTTTTGGGTGCGTGTACCTCAAGAGCCTGACCCTGAGGGGGTTCAAGTCGTTCGCCGACACCACCACACTGCACCTGGAGCCGGGCATCACCGTGGTGGTGGGGCCCAACGGCAGCGGGAAGTCCAACGTGGTCGACGCCGTGGCCTGGGTGTTGGGCGCCCAGGGCCCGCGCACCGTGCGCTCGAACAAGATGGACGACGTCATCTTCGCCGGCACCGCCAGCCGGCCGGCGCTGGGCCGGGCCGAGGTGAGCCTCACCATCGACAACGCCTCGGGCCTGCTCCCCATCGACTTCGCCGAGGTCACCATCAGCCGCACGCTCTTTCGCAACGGGGCCAGCGACTACGCCGTCAACCAGGTCCCCTGCCGGCTGCTCGACATCCAAGAGCTGCTCAGCGACTCGGGCGTGGGCCGGACCCAGCACGTCATCGTGGGCCAGGGCCAGCTCGACGCCGTGCTCGAGGCCCGTCCTGAAGAGCGCCGGGCCATCATCGAAGAGGCGGCCGGTGTCCTCAAGTTCCGCCGCCGCAAGGAGAAGGCCGAGCGGCGCCTGACCGCGACCGAGGCCAACCTGGTCCGCCTCACGGACCTGGCTCGAGAGGTGCGACGCCAGCTCCGGCCCCTGGAGCGCCAGGCCGAGGCGGCCCGACGCCATGGCGAGCTGGTGGTCGAGCTCGGAGCCATCCGCCTCTACCTGGCGGGACGGGAGCTGGCGGCGTTGGCCACCCGACGCGCGGCCAACGAGGTCACCCGGAGCGGACTCGCCACCGAGGAAGGCGAGGCCCGGGCCGGGTTGCGTGCGCTCGATGCCGAAGTCGAGGAGGCCCAACGCGCCCTGGCGGCGGCAGGGGCCGATGGATCGGCCGAGGCCCTGGGCCGGGCCGAGCGACTGCGGGAGCAGGCCCGGGGGCTGGCCGCGGTGCTGGCCGAACGGCGTCGGGGGGCAGCGCGCGACCGGGCAGCGGCCATGGACGAGACGGTCGTGGCCAGTCTGGAAGAAGAGGCCAGCCGTCTGCGTGGCGAGTTGCAGGAGGCTGAGCAGGCGTCGGTGCTGCTCGCCCCCGAGGTCGAGCGCCTGGCCGGCGCCGAGGCGGCCTTGCTGGCCGAAGTCGAGGGGTTGAACGCTTCCGATCATGAGCGGGTGCCGGGCGCTACGCCAGCGATGGCCGGCGACGGGGCCCGGGAGGCCAGGACCGAGCTTGCCATGGTGAGCGCGGCCCTGGAGAGGAGCGACGCTGAGTGCGAACGCACGCGTCGCCGCGCCGTCGCCCTGGCCGAGCGCCAGGAGCGTCTGGGCGCCGAGCGCAGGGAGCTGGTCGAGCGACTCGACGGCGCCCGCAGCGACCTCGTGCAGGCTCGGGCTGCTCGCGACGTCGCCGCCACCGAGGTGGCCCGGGCCGAGGTGGTCCGGGCCGAGGCCGAGTCGCGCCTCCGGGGCGCCGATGGCGAGCGCCACACCTGGACAGCCCGGGCCGACGCCCTGGCCGCCGCGCTCGACGAGGCCCGGGCCCGGGCCGGCGTCGAGCGCCTGGTCGACGTGGCCGGACTGGCCGACGTGGTGGCCACCCTGCCCGAGCTGGTCGACGTGGACCCGGGGTGGGAGGCCGCCTTCGAAGCCGCGGCCGGTGCCGCCCTCGGTGCCGTGGTCGTGGGCGGCGGTGATGACATCGCCCGTCGCTGCCTGGCTCGCCTGCGCGAGCACGGGGCCGGCGTCGTCCTCGGGCTCGGGTTGGAGCCGTCGCCGCCCGACCCGCTGTCCCCTGGAGCCACGTCGAGGGCCGAGGCGCTCCCGATCGCTGAGCGGGTGCGGTCCCACGTGCGTCCCCGCCGGTCCGACGTCGCCCCGCTGCTCGACCGCTTGCTGGAGACCGCGGTGTGCGTGGGTGGCCCTGGTCCACACGCTTGGCATCAGGCCCTCGACGTGGCTGTGTCCCACCCTTGGGCCGTGGTCGTCACGCTGGCCGGTGATCGCTTCGCCGCTGACGGCTGGCGGGTGGGCGGGCAGGTGGCCGGGCCGACGAGCGGGGCGATGGAGGAGGCCCGGAGACGGGCGGCCTCGGCGACCATCGAGGTCGACCAGGCGGAGACCGAGGTGGAGCGGGTTCGAGAGGTGCTCCAGGCCGCCCGCGCCGCAGAAGCGCAAGCATCCCGCCACGTCCAGGAGCAGGAGGCGGCCGTGGCCACCACCGACGCCGCCCTGGCCCGCGTCGCTCGAGAGGCGGGAGCCGCCGAGACCGACGCCGACGACGTCGAGCGCCAGCACGCGTTGTTGCAAGAGACCGCCGGACGCGACCGCCGGCGGCTGGCCGAGCTCGAGGAGGTCCTGCCCGGCCTGGAGGCGGCCGAGGCCGAGGCGTCAGCCCGTCGGCGCCAACGGGAGGAGACCAGGCGCCGGTCCGACGATCGTGCGGCAGCGCTGCGGGCGCTGCGCACTGACATCGAGGTCCGGGCCAACGCCCTCGGCGACCGCCGGGCCTGGCTGTGCCAGCGCCTGGA
Organism: Acidimicrobiales bacterium; assembly: GCA_030447125.1. The sequence continues at coordinate 2,409 of JAUJLZ010000017.1, read as the reverse complement.
CGAGGTCGACCGCCGCCTCGCCGGCAACGTGGTCGCCCGGGCCCAGGCCGAGGCCCGTCGGGTCGATCTCGACCGGCGCCTGGTGGCCCTCGACGGGTTGGCGGCCTTGGTTGCTGAGCGGATGGGTCGCCTCGAGGAGATCGTGGTGGCCGAGCGTGAGCGCCGGCGTCTGCAGGCAGAGCGCACCCGGGCCCGATCCCACCACCTCGAGACCTTGCGCACCCGCCGGGTGGAGCTCGAACAGCGTCTGGAGGTGCTCCGAGCCCGGGTCACCCGGGCGGAGATGGAGGCTCAGGAGCTGAGCTTGCGGACCGATGCGGCGGTGGAGTCGCTGCGGCGCGATCTCGATGCCGGGCCCGAGGCTGCCGCCGAGGCCGCCTGTCCACCGCTGCCCGAGGGCCTCACTGCGCTGGCTCGGGGTCGGGAGTTGGACCGCGAGCTCCGCCTGCTGGGGCCCATCAACCCCCTGGCTCTGGAGGAGGCGATGGCGCTGCGGGAGCGCCAGGAGTTCCTCGACGGCCAACTCGAAGACGTCAAGTCGTCGCGCCGGGAGCTGGCCAAGGTCATCCGAACCGTCGACGCCGAGATCGTCGATGTGTTCGTGGCCGCCTTTGCCGATGTGGCCGAGAACTTCTCCCGCCTGTTCACCCTGTTGTTCCCCGGCGGTCAGGGATCCCTCGAGCTCACCGACCCGTCCAACCCCCTGGAGACCGGCATCCGGGTCCGGGCTCGACCCTCGGGCAAGAACGTGCGCTCCATCTCCCTGCTCTCGGGTGGCGAGCGTTCGCTCACGGCCCTGGCCTACCTCTTCGCCGTGTTCCGTAGCCGACCCTCGCCGTTCTACGTGCTCGACGAGGTCGAGGCCGCCCTCGACGACGTCAACCTGCATCGCTTCTTGGACCTGGTGGGGGAGTTCCGGCGGGAGGCCCAGCTCCTCATCGTCAGCCACCAGCAGCGGACGATGGAGACGGCCGACGTCATCTACGGGGTGACCATGGCCCCCGGAGGGGCCTCGGGCGTGATCAGTGAACGGGCGGCGGCACCCATCGGATGAGCAGCGCGTCGGTGCGTACGACGCCCATCGGCTGCGGTCTGCGGCCGTGGGTAGGCTGCCCCCGCCATGGAAGTCGTGATCCTGATCATCGCCCTGCTCGTGTTCTTCGCCTCGTTGGTGGCCGCCTACGTTCCCAAGCGCCGGCCCGGTGACGAGGACTGGCTGGAGCCGCCGCCCGAGGTGGGCGCCAGCAAGCGCGCCTCGTCCGTTCCGCCGGCGCCGACACGCCTCGATCTCGACGACGCCGACCTGAACCAACCGTCCTCGGGGGTGGGTGTCGCCCCCCGTCCCGGCGAGGCACCTCCCGCCGAGAACGTCGGTGATGCCACCGGCCCCGAGCCTGACGACGCCACCGTGGCCGAGATCGAAGAGGCGTTGGCCCAGGCGGTCGAGGCTGAGCAGGCCGAAGCGGTCAAACCCCGCTTCCGTGACCGCCTGGCCAAGGCCCGCAGCCTGCTGGCCGGCTACGTCACCTCGATCCTCTCCCGCCCCACCATCGACCAGGAGACGTGGGACGAGCTGGAGGAAGCCCTGATCCGGGCCGATGTGGGCGTCACCACCGCCACCCTGGTGCTCGACGACCTGCGGGCCGAGGTGGCCGAGAAGGGCATCACCGAGCCCGAGGCGCTCCTGGCCCAGCTCAAGGGCGACCTCAAGGCTCGCCTGGCGGTGGGCTCTCGTGAGCTGACCTTTGAGCCCGGTGTGCCCAACGTGTGGCTGTTCGTGGGAGTCAACGGGGTGGGCAAGACCACCACCATCGGCAAGCTGGGCAAGCAGGCCAAGGCCGACGGGCGCAGCGTCGTCATGGCCGCCGGCGACACCTTCCGGGCGGCGGCCGCGGAGCAGCTGGGCGTGTGGGCCGAGCGGGCGGGAGCTGATCTGGTCCAAGGCGTCGAGGGTGGCGACCCCAGCTCGGTGATCTTCGACGCCGTGCAGCGGGCCTCGGCGCGCCACGCCGACCTGGTGTTGGCCGACACCGCCGGGCGCCTGCACACAAAGGTGAACCTGATGGAGCAGCTCCGCAAGGTGCGCCGGGTGGCCGAGAAGCCACCGGGCCGGGTGACCGAGGTGCTCCTGGTGCTCGACGCCACCACCGGCCAGAACGGGTTGGCCCAGGCCCAGCAGTTCACCGACGCCGTGGAGGTCACCGGCGTGGTGCTCACCAAGCTCGACGGTTCGGCCCGGGGCGGCATCGTGCTGGCCATCCAGCGCGAGCTGGGCATCCCCGTCAAGCTGGTGGGCCTGGGTGAGACGATCGACGACCTGGTGCCGTTCGACCCCGACGAGTTCGTCGAGGCCCTCTTGGGCTCCGAAGGGACGTGAGCGCCGCCAACGCTCGGCGGTGGGGGAGCCCG
>JAUJLZ010000151.1 GCA_030447125.1 Acidimicrobiales bacterium | reverse complement strand
CATTCGGGGGAGCCGAGCCGGCGGCACGGTGTGGCGGGTCGGGGCTGCGCCCGCCGGTGAACGCGATCGCCGCCCACGCCGGTCAGGTGTACCTGTCCGAGGGTGGGCCACCCCCATCCCCGCCGACGGCGGTCAGGCGCACCGTCGACGCGCTCCTCGGGCACCACCGCCTCGAGATCGGCGATGTGGCGGCGTGGGCGGTGCACTCCGGCGGCCCGAAATCCTCGACGTGGTGGGGGAGCGTCTCGGCCTCGACGAGCACGGGTCGGACTCCCGGGAGACCCTGGCCGTCTCCGGCAACACCTCCTCGGCCACCGTCTTGTTGACCCTGGAGCGGATCCTCGCCACCCAGGCGCTGGAGCCGGGCGATCCGGTCGTGGTGTTGGCCTTCGGGCCCGGCCTCACCCTGTACACGGCGCTGCTACGGCTCAGCCGATGAGGCGCCCGGGACCCTTCACCAGGGCGGCTCCTCGAGGACCTGAGGGTCGAGACGGACGAGGGCGCCGCCGAGGTAGTCGGCGCAGACGTCGCTGGAGTGCCACTCCGCCGCCACCCTCGTTACCGCTTGGCCGGCTACGACCCCACCCACCACCGCCCCAGGCGTCAGGTCCTCGAGCCGGGCGGGCATGGAGCCACGGTACTCAGCGTCGGGACCGCGGGTGCTCGCCGTATCCGCTCGGCTGATGAGTGCCCTCAGGCGGCCTCCTGAACGCCCCGGCGCCGTATCACGAACGTTGCCAGCACCATGGCCAAGCCCATCCCCAGGAGGAGGCCAGCACCACCAAACGCCCATGCTCGGCCTCCGCTCCCCGAGCTGGTGGCGGTGGTGGTCTCGCCGTCGCGGTGCAGCGAGGCGAAGTAGATGTCCTCGGAGTTGGTCACAGCGTCGCCCTCCCGGCTGTCCTGCCAGGTGAAGTACACGGTGTCGTCGGTGGACGCGATGCCCACGTTGTAGTGGCTGTGGACGTTGTTGGACCACACCCCGATGCGGCGGTCGATGATGCGGTCGGTCACCCGCACGTTGTCCTCCCAGGTACGACCTTCGTCGGTCGAGGCGCTGTAGTAGACGTCGGTGAAGCCTCCGGTGTTGAAGGGAGCGGCGAACCCCTCGGGCAGCTGCTCCGGCATCGCACTGTTGCGGAAGTCGTACCAGGCGATGTCCACCCGCCCGTTGGGGGCAATGGCGATGCCCGGGTCGTAGTGCTGAGTGTTCTCCCGGCTGGCGTCGTCGTTGACGGTGATCCGGTCGCTCCAAGAGTCCCCGCCGTCGGCCGATGTCCTCACGAAGATCTCGTTGTCGTCCTCGTTGTCAGGGAACTCCTCGGTCGTTCCGTACCACACCAGGTACAGGGTTCCGGTGTCGGGGTCAGCGGCCAGCAGGTGCTTGCGGTTGTGGAAGAAGCCCGCGCTGCCTGGCTCGATGACGACGGGTTCGCTCCAGTTCTGGCCGTGGTCGGTCGAGCGCCGGTAGTAGACGGCTCGCACAACGGGCTCGTCCGCATCGAAGGCACCGGAGGGATATGCGGCATGGACCACGCCGTCGTCGTCGACCGCCAAGCGGGGTTGATAGACGCGCTCGTCGGTGTCAGTGGCCCGCACCGGCGCCGAGAAGCTCCGCCCGCCGTCGCTGGAGGCCGCCATCACCCCCGCGCCCCCGCTGATCCATGCCAGGTACACGAAGTTCGAGTCGGTCGGGTCGACCGTGATCATCGGACGCCGGTTGTCCAGGGTGTCCTCGTTGTCGGGTGGTGCCTCGAAGGCCATGTTCGTCTCCCACGTTCGCCCGCTGTCGTCGGAGCGCGCTACGAAGATGTGGCGGGGCCGCTCGCTACGGTTGAGGTCGGCGAATCTGGGGTCGGTGGCGCTGAAGGCCAGAAAGAGCGTGCCTGCCTCGTCGAAGGCCATGGTGAAGTACGGGCCGTTGATGGCGAAGTCGGAGTTCCAGCTGAAGGGTTCGACCATGGGATCGCCCCCGTCGAACCAGGTGCGGCCATCGTCGACCGACAGGTGCACGTTCACCCCGAAGTCCTCGTAGACGTTGGTCTCGACGATGACCAACTCCTCGTTCGTGGGGTTCACGGCGATTTGCGGGGACGAGTGGGCACGGACAGGGTCCGGGTTGTCAGTGACCTGGACTGGGTTGGTGACCACCCGCTCGCCCGCGCTCTGGCCGTTCCTGGTCTGGGCACCCGCGGGCATGGCCACGGCCGCCATCGCTGATCCCAACACCAGCCACGTCAGCCGTCTGCGGCACGCACCTCGAGGCATTCGTTCCTCCTGGCTTTGGGGCACAGGAAGATACAGATTGCCGCGTGCGCTGTCAGTAGATGCCGGCTGCGACTAGCCCGCTCCTCGCGCTCTGCGGGTCACCGCGACCACGGCGACCATGGCGATGCCCATGCCCAGCACGAGGCCGGCGCCGGCCAACGCCCACCAGGGCAGACCGGGCTCCTCCGTTTCGTTGGTTGTGGCCCCGTCGAGGTGAACCGACGCGAAGTAGATGTCCTCGGCGTCGGTGTCGGGCCGCCCGTTGCGTGAATCTTGCCAGGCCACGTAGGCGGCGTCGTTGCTGGAGTCCAGGCCCACGTTGAAGCGGCTGTCGATGTTGTTGGACCAGACCCCGATGGAGCGGTCGATGCCGCGGTCGTTCACCCGTAGGTTGGGGGCGAAGGTCCGCCCACCGTCGTCCGAGAAGGTGTAGTAGACGTCTGACAGCCCGACGTCGCTCCGGCCACCATCGGGGCTGTTGCGGAAGTCGTACCAGGCCACGTCGACTCGCCCTTCGGGGGAGACGGCGATGCCGGGCTCGTACTGATCGGCGCCAGCCCCGTCGTCGTTGACAACCAACCGCTCACGCCACGTGTCTCCGCCGTCGTCAGATGCGAGGAAGAAGATGTCGAGATCACCGTCGAAGTCCTCGGTGTCGTTCATGGCCTCGGCGTGGCTGTACCAGGCCAGGTAGAGAGCGTCTGAGGCTGGGTCGGCGGTCAGCGAGGGAGGTCGTTGCGGGTTCTGGTTGCCCGGATCGATGGGCACCGGATTGCTCCAGGTCTGGCCGCGGTCGGTGGAGCGGACGTACTGGACGGGGGCTACCGGCGCCGGCGCGTCCTCGGGCAGGGGGGTGGAGAAGAAGTCCCGAGCCGAGAACACGGCGTGGACGGTGTCGTCGGATCCCACCGCCAGGGCCGGGACGTCGCCACCCCGCTCGTCGCCAACGTCGATCGGTTCACCGAAGGTTCGCCCTCCGTCGGCGGAAGTGGCGATCATGGTGCGGAGCTTGCGGCTGTCGTCGGTCAGGTCACCCTGTCGCCAGCCCACATAGACCTGGGAAGGGTCGTCGGAGTCCACCGCCAGCACCGGGCCCTTGTTCTCCCCTTCCGGAGGAAGCTTGGCCGGGGCCTGCGCCGGTTCCTCGGCGCCGATGAAGACGGCGGAGGTCTCGAACGAACGCCCGCCGTCCGAGGAGCGGGCCAGGAAGACGTTGCGAGGAACCCGTCGGGGCGGGTGGGCAGCCACCACGCCGCCGAACGGGTTGGTTGCCAACTGCTGGGCCTGCACCACCGCTTCTCCAGAGGACTGGGGCGAGAAGGTGGCGGGCTGGGCGAAGCGGGGGTCGCTGGCCACGAAGGCCACGTAGAGCGTCCCGTCGCCGGCAAAGGCCAGGGTGGCCAAGGGGCCGTAGTCACTGTGCAGTGAGCAGTCGGTGAACGGTTCCTGCATCAGTCCTCCGCCCACGATCCAGCGCTGCCCACCATCGATCGAGATGTGCACGTCGCAGGTGCGTTCCTGAGCGCCTCCACGGGGGTTGCTCTCGACGATCACCAGCTCGCCGTTGGCCGGGTTGCGGGCAAGCTGCGGTGAGGAATGACCTCGTACAGGGTCGGGGCCGGGGGTGACCTGGACCGCTTGGGTCACCACCGGCTCGCCTTGGGCCCCTACGGCCGGTGCCGCCAAGGCCAACACCAGCGACAGCGTCAGGACCAACCGTCGGCGCATGAGGGACGAGTTCGTTCTCATTCCGTTGGCGGGGCGCCCCCGCCGGTGTGGAAGGGACCTCGCAGCACCCGCCATGTTCGGACTCTACCGCGGAGCCAGATGCAAAACCCAGTATTAGTTACTGGGAACTTTGTCTGTAGTATATGGCGCCAGTAGGTGTCTACCGACCTTATTGACGGCTGACGGGAAAGACCCCGTCGGTACGACCGCCGTCTGCACGTCGATGAGTGCATCGCACCCAACGTCAGTCGGGCGGCTGCCTGGGCCGCGGCCCTAGTCGAAGCTGTACCGGAGCGCCTCGGCAACGGCTCGATAGCCGACCGCTCGGTAGATCGAGTTCGAGGTCGGGTTGCCAAGATCGGTGTAGAGGATGCAGCGGTGCCCGCCGCAACGAACCCCTCTTGAGACAGTGGCGACAAGCGAAGTGGCGTAGCCGCAGTTCCGGCGTTCGGGCGGCGTGTACACCGGCCCGACGCGTACGACGTCCGCCATCGGGTCGGACAAGCCCGCCAGTGCCCCGGGCCCGTGGTCGTCCCAAATCCAAAGGTGTCCAGCCGAGAGCCGACGCTCGACGACCGCAGTCACGTCGCGCGGACTCTCGCCGATGTCGGCTTGGAACGCCTGATACCAGGCGATGAGCAGGTCCCGATCCTCAGTCTTTGCCCTGCGGGATTCTCCGCTGCTTGATACCACCGGCGTGACGTTTTCGACTTCGTAGATGCGCTGCCCCTGCCACGGTCGTGCTGCGCGCCTGGTTCGCTCACTCCAGTGGCCCGCGAAGCAGGCCGCCGTGGCCGCCTCGCCGTTCACGCCGGGAAGAGCGATCCCGCTCTCGACGATGGCGTCGACCACCGCCCACGGCCTCGCTGCCCATGGGCGTGACGGTGGCGACGAAGTCAACAGGGGACTGTAGGACCACGCCGGCGGTGTCACCGTCAACGTTGGCGGTCCAGTACCGACCGGCCTGCGGGAAGGTTCTGCGGGTGTGGAGAATCGTCAGGATGACGTTGTGGCGGACGGGGTCAGATGCCAGGAAGTCACCAGCCTCGTCGAGCACCAGTGCTGGATCCTCTGTCGCCCGCACCTCCACGCCCATTGGCGCATGGTTGCGCATCCTCGGCCGAGCGGGCGAACGCTTTACCACCGCGTCACCTCGATCGTCTCCGGCCGGCATCGAAGCGCAACCGGACCGGCAAAACCCTGGGGCTTCCGGCCTCAGGCCGTGGAGGCCGTCGAGGAAGACCGCCGCCGCCTGGCCGCGATCAGGAGACCGATCCCCACGAGCGCCAGTGCCACCGACAGGGCGATCACAATCTGCAGCCAGACCGACCGACCGCCAGACAGCTCGACACGGGCGCCGAAGATGTCCTGAGCGGCGGTCCCCTGGTTGGCCAAGCGGGTGTCGGACCAGGTCACGACGGCGGCCTCGTCACTGGAGCCCAGGCCCGGGGGAACCTCCACGAAGTACAGCGCACCACTCCTTCGACATCGGACTCATGGCCTTCGAACCATCCAGCCCGCT
>JAUJLZ010000002.1:15842-42512 GCA_030447125.1 Acidimicrobiales bacterium | reverse complement strand
ACGGGAACGATCACGGGACGCCCGGCGCGAGACCTGCCTTCGACTCGACGAGACGAAGGAGGTCCCCATGGACATCGGACACGCCCTGGACCGGGAGTGGGCCAGGATCAACCGCAGCAAGGAGGCACGGCGCGCCCTGCGGCGCTGGGCCGAGCAGGAGGAGGCGCTTGTCGGCCTCCGTGACCTCGAGGAGGTCCTGGAGCGCCGGATCGATGCACGCCTGGCCCGCCCCATCCTCTCCGCCTTGGGCCGCCTGGCCCCGCAGGACGCCTTGGCTGCTCGCACCTTGCTGCAGGCCCTGATGCCCGGGCTGGTGCGCATGGCCGGCGAGCACGCCGGCGGGGACCGCGAGGTACTCGACAACCTGGTCGCACTGGCCTGGGAACGCATCAGCACCTACCCCTCGACCCGGCCGGGATCGGTGGCGGCCAACGTGCTGTGGGACGTCCGCAAGCGCTACCGCAAGGGCCGGGTCTTGCCCGACAACCCGCTCGAGGACGTCGGTCCGGCGAGCGAGCCCACCGTCGATTCCGCCGAGGACGTCGCCGTCCGTCGCTCGATCGTCGGCGAGGTGGTGGAGGCCCAGCGGCGCGGGGTCATCTCGCCCGGCGCCTTGCTCCTCGTGCTGCGTACGCGGGTGGGTGGCGAGCTACTTCAGGAGGTCGCCGCCGAGGGCGGAGCGAGCGTCCACGCACTGAACCAGCGCCGGTGGAAGGCCGAGCACCAGCTGCGACTGGCCTTGGCCGGATGACGCGGCGTCAGTACGTCGTGACGGACGGAGGCCGGAGAGGGTTTATGCTCTTGCCCTGGAGCCCGACGGCTCCGGGTCTTGCCAACCTGACCCCTCCGGGCTGGCCCCAAGCCCCGGCCGGCTCATGCTCACACCACACCACACCACACATTGCAATCATGAGCGCTTCGATCCGACGCACGGAGTCCGGCCCGTCAACGGGGACAGCCGTCCCCGGTGAGGAGCCGTCGATGAGCACGGGAGCGACTTCCCGGCGAGCGTTCTGGTCACCCCGCAGTCAAGGCCTCGTCCTCGCCGTCGTGGTGGCCGGCCTGATGCTCGCTGGCTGCGGCGAGGACGGTGATGACGAGATCGCGGCACCCTCGCCTTCGTCGATCGAGCAGCGGTCGACGAGCGAGAGCACGCCAGCTGAGACCACCGCTCCCTCCGACGGGCAGGAGCCCGTCGAGGAGGAGATCATCACTCGCTACCACGCGTTCTGGGAGGCGCGCTTCGAGGCCAACCGAGCACCGGTGAACCCTGATCATCCAGGGCTGCGGGAGTACGCCACCGGAGAGCAGTTCGAGACGGCTATCGCCGGCATCCGCCAGAACGCGGCTGAGGGCCTCGCTGTTCGGCGGCCCGATGGCTCCAGTCGAAGAAGCGAGGTGCGAGTCGTCTCGGTCGAGGGCGACCAGGCGACCGTCCAGGAGTGCTTCGTGGACGACGGCGTCGTCTACCGGGTCGAGACCGGAGAGGTGATCAATGATGCCGTCGCCACCCACAACGTGCGAGCGACGATGGTACAGGTCGACGGAGAGTGGAAGCTCTCGTCGTCGAGCCTCGTGCAGCGGTGGGAGGGGGTGGCCGGTTGCGCACTCAGTTCCGAGTTCTGACCTTCGTCGTCTCGCTGCTCCACCTTCTGACGGCGACGGGCACTGGTGCCAGCGCCGAGGAGCGGACGTCCAACGCCGGGGCCTATGTTGACGGCGGCAACGCGACCGCGGCCGCCTCCGACCAGATCGAGGTGAAGCCGACCGGGTGGGGGCCCTCCTCCGAAGCGAGCAACTGCGACTGGCAGGTCTTCACCGAAGACGACACCGCCGTCGGAGTCTTCGACTCCGACGGCCAGCGCCTCCACTCCGAGACGGGGCGGTGGTACCAGAAGGTCTGCGACGGCCAACCCGTGCCGGTGGGCGACTCCTTCGTGGTGCCCGAGTCCACCACCGAGGTCCAGCCCCAGACGCTGGCGGCCGAGGCCGTCCGCTCGGTCGATATCGCCCCGCCCCCGCTGCTCACCAGCCCGGCGGTCGACGAGGTGCTCTACACGGGGCTGCCGACCTGGCTCTGGCTGGACGAGGGCTGGTGGCGTGCGTACCGGGCTACCGCCCGGGCCGGCAGCGTCACCTCGGCGGTCACGGCCACGCCGGTACGGGCCCGCTGGTCGGCCGGGGACGGGGGTCACGCCGTATGCAGCGGACCAGGGCTGGAGTGGCGACCGGGCATGGCCGAGGACGCCAGCGAGTGCCGCTACACCTATGGCCGCTCCTCGGCGGGTGAGGCGGACGGCAGGTTCACCCTCTCGGTCACCGTCGAATTCGAGGTGAGCTGGAGCTCCAACCTCGGCGAGGGCGGGCGCCTGCCCGGGATCACCCGCTCCGCCTCCTGGGAGGTGCGGGTGGGCGAGATCCAGGCGATTGAGACCGGATAGCGAAGGGAGCAACGTGGCCACGACCACTCGAGAGCGAGCCGGAACCAACGGCGCCAAGGTCCGAGACGAGCTGGCGCTGCACCCGCCAGGGGGCCGGGGCCGCCTGCCCGAGGTCGCCGTCGGCGTGCTGGTGACTGTCGGCTTCGCCCTGGCCGGGGTGCTCTGGCACCTCAACGCAGTGCAGAAGGACCCGGTGCTGGCCCTGGCCGTCGACGTCGGCCCCGGCGAGACCATCGGCGTCGAGGACCTGCGGGTGGTACACGTGGCCAGCGACGAACGGGTGCCACTGCTGGACCCCTCGCAGTCGGCCGAGGTCATCGGGCGGCGGCCGGTCTCCCATCTCCCGGCGGGAACGCTCGTCACGACCGGGCTGGTGAGCGATGGCCCCGTCCTGGCGCCCGGCGACGGCGTCGTCGGGCTCTCCCTCGAAGCTGGTCACATCCCTTCGGGTCGTCTCGGACCGGGCGACCTGGTCAACGTGGTGGCTGCACCCAGCGGGACGAGCCAGGAGGGCGCCCTGGTGGCGGAGCGGGCCGAAGTGATCGAGGCCCGGGCCGAGGACAACCAGGGCCGGTGGCACGTGTCGCTGCGCGCCGAGGAACAGGACGCCAACCAGGTGGCGGCCGCGGCGGAGGCCGGGCCGGTGCGCCTGGTCATGGTGGCGCCATGAGCCTGGTCGTCCTCGCCTCCGCTCGCGGCGCCCCTGGGGTGACGACCACCACCCTGGCGGCGGCGGGCTGGCTGCGCGACGCCCTTGTCGTGGAGGCCGACCTGGCCGGGGGCGTCGTCGCCCTGCGCTACGGCCTGGGGCGCGAACCGGGCCTGCTCAGCCTGGCCGCCGATCGTCACCTGGGCAATGACGGCGTTCTTGGCCACGCGCAACGCCTGCCCGGCGATCTGCCCGTCCTGGTGGGACCCGAGCACCCCGTCCGCTCGTCGTTGCTGTGGCGCCGGGCGGGACAGCGGATCCTCGCCTCGCTGGGCTCCCACCACGGCCCGGTTCTGGTCGACGCGGGACGCCTCGGCCACGACGACCGGGACGACAGCTTGCTGAGGGCGGCGTCACTGATCCTGGTCGTGCTGCGCCCACGAGGCGAGGAGGTCGTCGCCGCCGCCCAGCACATCGAGTCGCTCGCCGGCTCGCCTCCCCTGGCCCTGGTCGTGGTCGGCCACGGCGCCTACACGAGCCGGGAGGTCGCCGGCCAGCTCGGCTGCGAGGTCCTGGGCGAGCTGCCCGAGGACCGGCGCAGCGCGATGAGCCTGGAGGCGGGTGGGTCCCTCGGCGCCCTGCGGCGCGCGCCGCTGGCCCGGGCCGCCCGGGGCCTGGCCGAGTCGATCGCCGCCCGCACCGAGCCGACCGCGTCCACGGCCTCCCCGGCGGTGGCGTCGTGACCGCCCTCAACGGCCGGCGCCGCAGCGCTCCCCTGGCCGCACCGGGCCGACGAGTTCGGGAGGAGGCACCCGACTGGGCCCTGGTCGCCCGGGTGCATGCGGCGGTGGGCGAGGCCATCACCCAGCGCCACGCCGCCGACGAGGCCGGGTCGCGGCCCCGCCTTTCAGGCGAGGACGAGCGGGTGCTCTCCCGCAAGTTGGTGGCCGACGAGCTGCGGCGGGTCGCCGCCGGTGCCTTCGGGGAGGGCCAGCCGCCGCTCAGCGAGCAGGCCGAGCAGGCTGTGGCCGAGGCGGTCTTCCACCGGCTGCACGGCATGGGCCGCATCCAGCCGCTCCTGGAAAACCCCGAGGTGCGCGACATCCACATCCCTGGCTGCGAGCCGGTGTGGCTCGAGCGGCGGGACGGGCGCAAGGTGCGAGGTCCGTCGGTGGCCGAGTCCGAAGAGGAGCTGATCGAGCTGGTGGCCACCATCGCCCGGCGGGTGGGGCGCAGCGAGCGGCGCTGGGACCACGCCCAGCCCGAGCTCAACCTCCGCCTGCCCAACGGCGACCGCCTGCACGCCCTCATGGCGGTGAGCGGGCGGCCCACCATCACCATCCGCCGCCACGACTTCAACATCAGCCGCCTGTCCCAGCTCGTGGACCTCGGGCTGATGGGGGAGGGGCTGGCCAGCTTCGCATCGGCTGCGGTGCGGGCCAAGCTCAACGTGATCGTCGCCGGGGGCACGGGTACGGGCAAGACGACCAAGCTGCGCTGCCTGATCAACGAGATCCCCGCCGCCGAGCGGATCATCACTGTCGAGGACTCCCTCGAGATCGGCCTGGAGCGCTTCGCCGACCTGCATCCCGACCACGAGACGCTCGAGGTCCGGGAGGCCAACACCGAGGGGGTCGGCGCCTTCACCCTGGCCGATGGCGTGCGGGCGGCCCTGCGCATGGACCCTCAGCGGGTGATTGTGGGCGAGGTCCGGGGCGCCGAGGTCCTGCCGATGCTGCTGGCCATGTCCCAGGGCAACGACGGCTCCATGTGCTCGATCCACGCCGACTCCTCCAAGGGAGTCTTCGGCCGCCTAGCCATGTACGCGGCCATGACCCGAGAGCGTCTGGAGCCGAGTGTGACCAACCTGTTGGTGGCCAACGCTGTCGACGTGATCATCCACCTCGGCTGGGTGGGCGGGGTCCGGCGGGTCACCAGCGTGCGGGAGGTCACCGGCGTGGTCGAGTCCGGCCAGGTGGCCTCCAACGAGCTGTGGCGGCCCGGGCGGGAAGGTTGGGCGGTGCCGGCCACCCCGCCTCGGGCCGAGACCCTGGAGCGCCTGGAGCAAGCGGGCTTCGACCGAACGGCGCTGGAGACGGCGGAGGTGCCGGGACGGTGAGCGTCCTGGTGGCCGCCGTGCTCGGCGCCGGGGTCGGCCTGGGCCTGCTGCTGATCGCCGCCGGATTTCAGGGCCGCCGCATCCTGGTGCGGCCCGGCTCGTCCTCCTTCCTGGCTGGCCTGAGCGGCCGCCTGCCGGTCGGGCGGATCGCCATGGCAGCCGGGGCCGGCCTGCTCGCCGCTCTGGCCACCGGGTGGGTGGCCGGGTCCGTGCTGGTGTCCGCCGCCGTGCTCGCCGTGCCCCGGCTCGTCGGCGGGCGGCGTCAGCGGGAGGTGGCCGTGGCCCGCACGGAGGCCATCGCCTCCTGGACCGAGATGATCCGGGACTCCATCGCCGCCGCCTCTGGCCTGGAAGAGGCCATCAGCGCCACCGCCCCCGTCGCCCCCGAGGCCATCCGCCCCGAGGTGGCGCTGCTGGTGCGCCGGCTGCGCCACGCCTCGTTGCCCGCCGCCCTGGGCGCCTTCGCCGACGACGTCGACCATCCCTCCGCCGACCTGGTGGTGGCCGCCCTGACCATCGCCGCCACCATGGAGGCGTCCGACCTGACCGGGCTGCTGTCCCGGCTGGCCGAGTCGATCCGGGGCGAGGCCCGCATGCGCATCCGGGTGGAGGTCGACCGCGCCAAGCTGCGCACCGCCACCAAGATCATCCTCGGTGTGGTGGCGGCCAGCATCGCTTTCCTGGCTGCTTTCAACCGCGACTACCTCGGTGCCTACGACGGCCCGCTCGGCCAGGTCGTGCTCCTGGTGGTCGGCGCCATCTTCGCTGCCGGTGGCTGGCTGCTGGTGCGCATGGCCGAGGTCGAGCTGCCACCGCGCTTCTCGGCGCGAGGCGAGCGGGGCCGGGCGTGATCCCCGCCCTCGTGCTCTCGGCCGGGGTAGGTGCCGGCGTCTGGCTGGTCGTGCGCGCCCTGCGCCCCCGGCCGCGACGCCTGGCCGAGCTGCGCGCCGCACTCGATCGTCCCGGACGCTCGATGACCGACGCCGGTCAGCCGCAGCCAACGATCGCCGGCCGGGAGCGCCTCGCCCGGCGGCTCCTCGAGGGCGCGGGCGTGGACCTGCTCCGGCGCGAGCGCGACCTGGCCCTGGTGGAGCGCAGCCCCGAGCGCCACGCCCTGGACCGCCTCACCGGTGCGCTGGGCGGTGCCGCCGGCGCCCTGCTCATCGGCCTGGGCATCGCCGCCTCAGGACTGGGGCTGCCCGCCGCCACCGTCCCGTTGCTCGTGGCGGCGGCCGTCGCCGCCGGTTTCTTCCTGCCCGAGCTGGCGCTACGGGACCAGGCGGTCCGGCGACGACGCGAGTTCCGCCACGCCCTGTCGGCCTACCTCGACCTGGTCAACGTCATCCTGGCCGGAGGCGGTGGCACGGAGACGGCGCTGTACACCGCCGCCGAGGCGGGCGACGGCTGGGCCTTCGCCACCATCCGGCGGGCGTTGGACCGGGCACGCCTCACCAATCGCTCGCCGTGGGCCACCCTCGCCGACCTCGGCGCCGAACTGGGGGTGGCCGAGCTGGGCGAGCTGGCGGCCAGCGTCTCCCTGGCCGGCTCCCAGGGGGCACGCATCCGAGGATCGTTGGCAGCCAAGGCCGACGGCCTGCGGGGCCACCAGATCGCCGAGACCGAGGCGGCGGCCGAGTCGGCCACCGAGCGCATGACCATCCCGGTGGCCGTGCTGCTCTTCGGCTTCCTGGTGTTCATCGCCTGGCCGGCCATCCACCAGATCACCTCGGTGTCGTCCGCCCCCGTCCCCTGACAAGGAGGAGCCATGTCCGTCTTCGATTTCGCTCGCGCCACCTGGGACTACGCCCTGGCCTGGGCGCGCTACGAGCCCCGGCGAGAGGAAGGCCTCACCACCACCGAGGTGGCGGTCGTCACCTTCCTCCTGGTCGGGGCGGCCATCGTGGTGATGGGGATCATCTACTCCGCTGCCAGGGACAACGCCAACAACATCCCGGTACCTGACGCACCCTCCTCATGACCCCGTGGCGACGACTGTCCGACGAGTCGGCCATGACCTCGACCCAGTTGGCCGTGATCTTCCCCGCCCTGTTGGTGTGGATCATGCTCACCGTCCAGTACGGGCTGTGGTACCACGCCAAGCAGGTGGCCGACGCCGCTGCCGCCGAGGGCGTCGATGCCGCCCAGGTGCCCGAGGGGACGGCCGAGGCCGGAGAAGCCGCTACCCGTTCCTTCCTGGCCAGCGCCGGCAACCTGGAGGGGGTCGACGTGAAGGTCGAGCGGGCAGGCGGCCAGGTCCTGGTCGACGTGAGCGGGCGGGCGCCCCGGCTGGTCCCAGGCTTCTCCTGGGGGGTGGCCGCCCGGGCCATCGGCGAACAAGAGCGCTACCTCCCGGCCCCCTCCCGATGAGGATGCGAAGGGAGCACGGTTCGGTGGCCGTCGAGGTGGCCGTGGTCGCCCCGGCGCTGGTCGCCCTGCTGTTGCTGGTCGTCTACGCCGGGCGGGTCTCCCAGGCCGAGGCCGACGTCCGCCGGGCCGCCGCCGAGGCCGCCCGAGCCGCCTCGCTGCGGCAGGTGCCGGCCGAGGCGGTGGCGGCGGCCGAGCAGACGGCGGCGGCCAACGTGGCCACCAGTGGCGTCGCCTGCGCCCGCTTGGAGACCCTGGTCGACACCAGCGCCTTCGTGCCCGGCGGCACGGTCGCCGTCACCGTGTCCTGCGACGCCTCCCTGGGCGACGTAACGCTGCTCGGGGTTCCGGGCGAGCGACGCTTCGAGGCGCGCTCGGTCGAGGTAATCGACCGCTACCGCTCGGCGGAGCCGACGTGAGGACGGCGCATCCTCTCTCGGAGGGCGGCAGCGTCTCGGCCTTCGTGGCCGTGGTCGCCACCGCCCTGGTCATGGTGGCGGGCATGGCCTACGACGGGGGCCAAGTGCTCGCCGCCCACGCCACCGCTCGGGACCTGGCGGCCAACGCCGCCAGGGCGGGTGCCCAGGAGATCGACTTGGACACCCTGCGGGCCACCGGCCGGGCCGAGGTCGAGCGGGCGCGAGCGATCGACGCGGTGGAGGGCTACCTGTCCACCGTCGGCGCTGAGGCCGAGTCGGTCGTCGAGGTCGATGGCTCCTCCGTGACGGTGTCGGTGGTCTTGCACCAGCCCATGGCCATCCTGCCGCTACCCGAGCGGACCGTCGCCGCCACCGAGACTGCTACCGCGGTTACGGGGAGGTGAACGACGCGGATGTCTCGGCGCGTCCCTGAGTGGATCCGGGGCCTGGGTGCCCTGGTCGCCACCCTGGCCCTGGTCGTCGTCCCACCGCTGGGGCTGGCGCTGGCCGTGGGGTGGCCGCTGCCCACCCGGGTGCCCGACCTTGACCAGCTTGCCGCCACCCTCGAGCGAGGGATCGAAGACGTGGTGGTGGTCAAGGTCCTGGCCTGCGTCGCTTGGCTGGCGTGGCTTCAGGTGGCGGCCACCGTGGCCGTCGAGGTCGTGGCCTACGCGGGCAGCCGTCCCGCCCCTCGCCTGCCCGTGCTTCCCGGCGTGCAGGTGGGCGTGGCCCGGCTGGTGGCCACCAGTGCCGTCGTCCTGTCGAGCTTCTCGATTGTCCGGCCCGCCGTCGCCGCGCTCCCGCAGGTGGAGGCCGTGGCCAACGTCCAAGGTCCTGCCATCGCCGAGGTTTCCGTCATCCCTTCCCCCCAGGGCAGCCAGGAGCCGACCGAGTACAAGGGAAAGCAGGCGACCCACACCGTTGCTCGGGGCGAGACGCTGTGGGACATCGCCGAGACGGTGCTCGGAGATGGCATGCGCTGGCGGGAGGTCCGTGACCTCAACGTCGGGCGGACTATGAGCGACGGCAGCGTGGTCGGCGCCGACTCCGATCTCGTGCGGCCGGGATGGGTGCTCCTCGTGCCCGCGCCACCACCCGGCGAAGCGGCCCTCGCCTCGGCGCCCTCGGTGACCCTCGAGAGAGGGGACCACCTGTGGGCCGTCGCCGCCGACGTGCTCGCCCATTGGTGGGGACGCCCAGCGACCGACCAGGAGACCCGCCCGTACTGGGAGGAGCTGGTGCAGGCCAACAGGGACCACCTCGCCGACCCATCCGATCCCGACCTGGTCTTCGCTGGCCAGCAGGTGCTGGTTCCCCCGGCGCCTACGTCTCCTGTGCGGCCAGGTCCCGCCCCCACGACACCTCCCCCGGCCGAGGAGGCTCCGGCGGTCGAACCTCCCGGACCTCCTTCAGGGCACAGTCCGCCGGTCGACGACGCCTCCGAGGCTCCGCCCGAGGAGCGAACGCAAGGAGCCCGCCCGCTGCGGGCACGGGAGCGATCGGTTCCGCCTGCGTCCTCGGATGCACGCCCGCCCAAGGCACCTCCACTTGCCGAGACGGTGCTGCCCGAGGTGCGCCTGCTCGGCGTGGCGGGTACGGCGCTGGCCGTTGGCGTCGCGCACTCGCTGCGGCGGCGGAGGCGCCGCCGGCTGCGGCACCATGCACCGGGCAACGTGCCTGCTCCGCCACCCGAGCACCTGGACGACGTGCGCGTCGAGGTCGACTTGGCGGCGGACGAGGATCAAGTCGCCTCCCTCGATCTCGCCCTGCGAAGCCTCTCGGCGGCCCTCGGCCACGCAAGCGTCGACAGCCGGCCGCGTCTCGTGCAGCTCGATCAGCGCGAGGTGGAAGTGCTGCTGAGCGAGCCCGTGGAGCTCGCCTCTGGACCTTGGCGGACCGAGGCGGCTGGCTCCATATGGGTCGGCCGGGGGTTACCCCAACCCGCCGTCGATGAGGGAGCGGCTCCCGCGCCCCTGCTGGTCACCCTCGGCGAGCCCGAGGACGGCCGCCAGCTCTACCTCGACCTGGAGGCCCAGTCGGTGGTCTCCGTGACCGGCGATCCGGCCACCGTGGCCGGCCTCGTGCGATCCATCCTGCTCGAGCTCTCGACCTCGGTGCTCGGGAACGCTCTCGCCGTCAGGGTGGTGGGCGATGCCGCCAAGGTGGTGGACGAGAAGATCCTCGATGCGCTGGAGCGGGTTCGGGCCGTGCCCTCATGGGAGGACGCGGCCGAGGACATCTTGGCCTGGTCCACCCAGGCCAGGGAAGCTCTGGCAGCCAACAGGTGGCCGAACACATTCGTGGCCCGCAGCCAGGCTGACCACGACGGCATTGTCCCGCACCTCGCCATCTGCTTCGAGCGACCTGATCCCGATTCCCTGGCTCAGCTTGTCCAGTCTGCAGGTACCGGCGCGGTCACCGTCCTCCTGGTGGGAGACCACGTCCCCGGCGCCCTGCGCATCGAGGCGTACGACGAGCGACTGACCCTGCCTGACCTCGGCGCGGTCTGCCGGGTGCAGAGCCTCGACGATCCCGTCCTCGACCAGGTGGTCGAGCTGCTGGAGGACGCAGACGACCCGAGCGAGATGGAGGTCCCCACCGTGCTCGTTGACGGCCAGTTGTCGCTGATCCCCGGCGAACCCGGCGCAGAAGACCATGACTGCGAGCCTGCGTCCGTCGGCGAGTACCGGGACCCCGAGCACCACGTCCTGGTGCGCCTGCTCGGCGACATCACGGTCGAGGGAGGCACCAAGAGCCTCACTGCCAAGCAGACGGCGGTGGCGGCCTTTGTCGCCCTCCACGCGCCGGTCGCCTCAGAGCGAGTGGAGGACGCTATCTGGACCACGCCGACGGCCAGCAGGCGAAAGCGTCTCGCCAACAACGTCTCGGCATGCCGGACGATCCTCGGTGCCGCCCACTTCCCCGTGGCATCCGACGGCCGCTACAGCGTCGGCCCCAAGCTGGCGACGGACGTCGGACTGTTCGAGCGGAGGCTGGCGGCCGCCTCGCGACAGGAGCCCGAAGACGCGGTCGGAACCCTGAAGGGCGCCCTGGAGCTGGTCCGAGGCCCGCTGTTCTCCTATCGGTCGGTCGAGCGATCTTCCTATGTGTGGATCGACCTAGAGAACTGGGTCTCCACCTGGGAGGTCAAGGTCATCGACACCGCCCTGCACCTCGCCCAGCTCTGCCTGGACGTCGGCGACATCGACGGGGCCATCTGGGCCGCCGGCAAGGGCCTCGTCGTCGCTCCCGTCCACACCGGACTCACCGAGTCCCTCATGGCCTCGTACCACGAGCGAGGAGACCGCTTGGCTGCGGAGCGGGTCTACCGCAGTCATCTCAACGCGCTGGAGGCGCTCGAGATCGACGACGTGGCGGAGACCACCATGGAGCTCTACGAGCAGATCCGGGCGCGTGCGGCCGGATGACCGGACCACAAGGCTTCCGGGTCATGATGTCCGCGGGCAGACCTGAGCGAGAAGGACGTGAGCTGGGACTTCGAGATCCTTGACATGGGTGTCGTCGATGGTTTCAGCCTGGCCGAGCGGTCGGGCGAGGATTGAGGGCCGAGCGACATTGATCCCGCCGTCGGGCGGCCACCATCTCCGGCATCGTGCCGAGACAGACCGCCCGCTTGCCGGCGGCGACGGCGCGGTCGCCTGCAGCGATATCCCCCTCCTTGGGAAGCCCTGGAGGGTTCCGCCCACGCCGACGATCGCCGCCACTACGCCTGGCAGATCAGCACCTTGGGCAGGTACCTGGGCCCGTCGGGCTGGGAGGCGGCTGAGACCGAGCGCTACGAGCGGTTGCCTGGGTCTGCTCATCTGGTCTGGCCCCTTGTGAATCGGCCTGGGATCCGCGGAGGCTCCATACCTTGGAAGTGAGGATGGAGCATGACACCTACTGGTCGGCCAAGAGCCGGCGCCGCTGGGCACGAGCGGTCAGCGACGCCCATCCTCGCCCCATTGCTGGTGGCGCTGTTCGTGGCCAACTACTCGGTCTCACCAACACTTCGTCCTGACGCCCGAAGGCATCCGGGTGGCGGTGTTCTGAAGGAGATCGAAGAAGCCCAAGCCGACGCCCCTGTGTGCAGCTGCTGTCAGGTCGACCAGTTCGGATTCGTCGAAACCAGGGGCACGATCGTCAACGACTCTATTACGCGGTGACAGTTGAGTTCTTCGACCCGACAGGCACCCGAGTAGGCGAAGCAAAGTCCTTCGACAACGCGATCGGGTCCGGTACGAGAGAGCCCAGTTCCGCGCCACCGGCAGCCTGCCTGTAGGCACTCAGGTAGGTAGGTGCGCTGTCGCCGACGTAACCCGGTTTCGCGCTGAGTAGAGGGGGCCACCGATCTACGACTGCCTGGCCTTCGCCCTCGAACACCAGGAGGTAGGCGTGTGGGGCGCCACCACGGAGTGGAGTTGAACAGCACCCCGAGGGTCATCAGAGTCACCGGCCTATCGCTCCCCACCCGTAACGCGGCGGTCGGTAGGTCGCCGACCTCCTACCACATGAACGCCCGCAACCCCGCTGTCGACATCGGCAGTCCTCCCGTGCTCGCCCGCGTCCACGGAGCGTTGAGGGTTTCGGGCGGTTGGCGAGAAATCCTGTGGCGAACAGCGGGTCATGTCGCGAATGGTGAGCAAGACCCGGGCCCACCATCCCGGGGCTGCGAGCCGACGAGCGACCCGCCCTCCTCCAAATGGACCAAACCGTCACGCCGAAGGACATGTCGTCCGCTGGGAGCCAAGGTGGTCGTTCACGTCGGCGGCTCGGTGATCGCCGAGCGCGATCGGCCAAGACGGTGCGGCGCTATGTGAAAGAGTTACCCCGGGGGGCTTCAACTAGGTTGAGCGCTTGCCCAGGGTCGTCGCTCTAGGGAGGGGCGGCCGTGGGTTCGGCCACCGGTGAAGGCGTCGTTGAACACCGACCGTGTTGAGGTCCTCGGCGTGCCGTAGACTCGGAAGCTACTCCCGCTTCCGAAGGAGGACCATGGGGCACCGCGGCACGATCCGTCGTACCGTAACGGGGATTGCCTTCGGTGTGGCTTCCCTGCTGATGCTGGCCGCTCCGGCGCACGCTTTGTCAGTCGTCAACCCAGACAACACGGCCTACTGTCTAACGGGCGGCAAGTCGGCCGTTGCGAGTGACATGCGTGCGCACTATGGAGGCTACACAATCAACGACGATCAGAGCATTACCTGTTGGTACTACTTCTTCGGTAGGGCGGGTCTTGTGCCCCTGCTGACGCGTGCATCGCTAGACGCCGAATGCAAGTGGCTTTACGGAAGCGGCGCTTATGGCGAGTTCTATTACTTTCTCCTCGAGCCTCGCGCTTGCGCGATTCCCTAACGTAACAATTCGACAGCCAGGCTTTCTTCGGACAACGTTCGCCGGCGAAAGTTGGAATCGGGCAGGAACGGCGCCAGCGCTAGAGCTAGTAGCGTCGCTACCAAGTTGGCGGGCGCTGTCCATTCCGGCGAAGCTCTTCGGCTTCCTGGCCTTTGGCGAGGCGATACCGCGCTCAGCACGCCGAACGATCTCGGCGGCCGACAGTTCGCCGCTGGCTCCGGCTCAACGATAACACCGCCGCACGGCTACCTGTCCGGAAAGGGGCGCGACCGCGGTCGCTGAATCAGGAGTTGCGTCCTCCTCTTCCGCGTTCGGAGCGATATCGACCCACCAGACAGAACAGATCTCTTCAGAGTCGATGGTAAAAAAGCACACGAAGCAGTCCCGTCTCGACGTAGGCGCGCGCCATCCGAAATGGGGTGTCGGGAATCTCAGGGCAGCTCTCAGGTTTTGTGGCAATCTGCCACTCAAGCCCGGTGTAGAGATCGTCAAAGCGTCTCGCATCGTGCTCAACGGCCCGAGCGGATTGCTCGAACGAAGGCTGTTGGCGGACGCTCCGGTTACGAAAGCGCCGCACCTTCGGAGCTGAGGACGAAGCCGCTCAGCCATGTCGTGACCGTGCTGGTGGTCGTCGTCAGTGAGAGGGCCGTCGTACAAGAAGACGGAGTCGTAGGGAATGGTGTCACCTGCCGCCCCGGGTCTGGTGGAGGCTCTACCTTTTGAGAAGGATGGAGTCATGCCCCGACATGGGATGCGGTGCGCGATCGGGCGGTGTGGATGGATCTTGGACCAGGGCACGAGTGCTCCACAACGGGGCGCCGCGTGTCGGCGTAGGCGGCGATCACCGACGGACGAACAGTGGCCATGTCGTGGCCATTCTCCTCCGGCCAGGCGTCAGCTCGGACAACCTCACGGGCGTAGAGGCTCGCACCAACGGGCGCCGGGTGAGCACGGCCATTACGCTCCGCCCTGCAGCCCTGCGCCGATCCTCTGGGCACCGCAGGCTTGGGCCACCCGAGGACTGGGATTGACGGGACGAGGCGGGTCACCGGGCCGGCGTCCAGGATGGATCTCGAAGTGCAGGTGTGGTCCGGTGCCACGGGCGTTGCCTGTCTCGCCGAGGTAGCCGATGATCGCGCCGGCGGAGACGGGGCCAGCGGTGCCGAAGGCTGCGAGGTGAGTGCCGTAGTAGTAGGTGCCGTCGTCGCCCCAGAGTCGGAAGGACAGGCCGCCGACGGTGTCGGCGTAGTGCTCGACCAAGCCGGGCACGGGGGCGACCACAGGCGTCCCGAGGGCGGCGAACACGTCCACGCCCTGATGCCGTCGTCCCCCTGACCGAGGGGCGCCCCAAGTGTCGGTGAAGCTCACCGGTCCGGTCACGGGGCAAAGCCAGCCTCCGGAAGGGACCGTGGAGGCGAGCTGCTCGGCGTACGCGATCACTTCCTCCACGTAGGCGTCGCTCCGGTTGTAGCGGAACAGCGCGGCCCGCTCGTCGCCGATCCTGGCCTGGCCGCCGCACAGGTAGGCGGCCGCCGTGGCGGCGGCGTCGTCCAAGTCGTGGGGGTTGGCCACGCCGTCGCCGTCGCCGTCGACCTCCCACGCGGAGAACGTCGAGGCCAGGACCTGCATCGGCCCGACGGCTCGTTCCCAGTAGCCGCCCAGGCTCCACCACCCGCCGACCTCGTCCCGGGGCAACGCGATGGTGCCTCCGGTGCCGTCCAGCTCCGGCCCGAAGATCCAGGGCGTGACCTCTCCGGACTCTGGATCGATCACGGCGCCCCCGTCGCTGCCGTGGCGCGACTCCACCCAGCCCACGGCCGCCAGCAGCTCCCAGCGAAGCCCCTCGCAGCTCGTCGCCGCCGCCTGGTAGGCGGCCAGGGCGCGCGGGGGCACGCCAGTGCCGCCTGAGATCGCCGACGTGGGAACCGGGCCAGGTCCGACCGCCAGCGCCAGGAAGGGGACGGCGACCACCCCGAGCACGAGGACGGCCGCCGCAGCGACCAGGACCTTGAGCAGGCAATGTCGGCTCACCCCTGCCTATGCCTCGCCGTCGCCCCCATCTTCTCCCGGATCGGAGAGGTCAACGGCGGTCGCGGGGCTTAGGGCTTCGTCCTGATCGCTCACACGAAGGGAGGTCCGATGGCCCTGATCCGGGTCCTGGCCCAGGTCAGCGTGACCCCGAACTCGGCGGGCATGCCCGGCGCCGGGCTGGTCCAGCAGCTCCTCAACTGGACACAGATGGTGGCGCTGTGGGGGAGCCTGGCAGCCCTACTGGTCGGTGCCGCCATGTACGGCCTCGCCCGGGAGGGCGGCAGCTACAACGGGGCCTCTCGAGGCAAGAACCTGGCGCTAGGGGGCGTCATCGGCGCCATCCTGGCCGGGGTCGCGCCGACCGCCATCAACCTGCTGTTCCAAGCGGCGACCACATGAGCGCCAAGCGACGAGCGCTGGTAGCCGCGGCGGTGGCCATCACCGTCGCCGTCGGCCTCGCAGCCCTCACCCCGCTAAGTGGAGACGAGGTCCCTCCGGAAGCTCGACCTGGCGGCGTCGGCGAGGACATCAGCCAGCCTGCGACGGGATCGCCGTACGGCGAGCGGAAGGAGTCGAGCGCCGGCCCGGCTCACGACGAGGCCGGCGCCCGGGATGCCGCCATCGCCTACGCCACCGCTCCCCAGCAGTGGCTCTACCTCGACGACGAGGCGCTGGAGGAGGCGGTGCGGGAGGTGGCCAGCGCCGGCAGTGCCGAGCGGCTGGTGGCCGAGGTCCACGGCGAGGTGGGACTGGCCCGCGACGGCCTTGCCCGATCCGCCGGGCCGGTGTGGTGGCTGGTGCGCCCGCTGGCCTGGAACCTCCAGCACTACATGCCCGAGCGGGCCGAGGTGAGTGTGTGGACGGTCAGCGTCCTGTCCGCCGCCGATGTGGCGGTGCCCCAGGCCGACTGGGTCCGAGTCAACGTCGTGTTGGTCTGGGAGGACGAGCGGTGGCGGGTCGACGAGGCCTCCGACGTCCCCGGTCCCACCCCGGCCGTCGGTGGCCGGGACGAGCCCTGGCAGCCCGAGGCCCTCGACGAGGCCCTGGCCGGCTTTGAGCGCATCGAAGCCGAGGTGCCGCGGTGACGGTGCTGGCCTGGCTCCCCAACCCGGTGGAATGGGTGGTCGACGGCGTCGAGGGCGTGGCAGGTGCCGCCGCCGATCAGGGCTTCGACCTGGTTACCCGGGGCCTGACCGCCTGGGTGCTCGAAGCCGTGGTCTGGGTGGTCGGCCGGGTGTTCAACTTCTTCTTCGACGCCACCGACCCCAACGTCGAGGCGGACTGGTTCGCCGGGCCCGGCGGCCCCTACGCCATGACCGCCACCATCGGGGCGACCCTGCTGGTCGGCTTCGTGCTCATCGGCATCACCGAGGGCGTGCTGGCCGGCGACGTGGGCGGGATGGCCCGGCGCATGGCCCTGAACCTGCCCATGTCCGTGCTCGGCATGGTCGGGCTGGTCACCGTCAGCCAGGCCCTGGTGCGCCTGGTCGACGAGCTCTCCGGAGGGCTGCTCAGCCACTTCCAGGCCGACGTCGAGCGCATCGCCGACGTGGTCGCCTCGCTCTCCGTGGTCAGCGGGGGGACGGCCGCCCTGGTGGTGCTCCTGCTCGGGCTCGTCAGCGTGGTGGCCGGCCTCATCCTCTTGGCCGAGCTGGTCGTGCGTGCCGCGCTTGTCTACATCGTGGTGGCCCTCGCACCGCTGGTCTTTGCCGCCCAGCTGTGGCCGGCGCTGCGGGGAGCGGGCCGCAAGCTGCTGGAGCTGCTGGCCGCGCTGATCGTCTCCAAGCTGGTCATCGCCGTGGCCCTGGCCATCGCCGCCGCTGCGGCAGTGGGCACCGGCTCGGGCGGCGAGGTCACCGCCCTGCCGGAGCCCGAGGTTATGGCCGAGGACCCCGCCGGCTCCGTGACCCAGGCGGTGGGCATCTTGCTCACCGCCAGCGCCGCCTTAGGAGTGGCGGCCTTCTCCCCGCTGCTGGTGGCCAGGCTGCTTCCCCTCACCGAGGCGGCGGTGGTCGCCCAGGGGGTCAAGGGCGGACCGGTGCGCGCCAGTCAGCAGGCCCTGTCCAGCGCCTCCTACGCCCGCATGATCGGCGGCTCCCGTCTCTCCGGGCGCTTTCCGGGTTCGGCCTCGCCGGCGCCAGCCAGCGGGCCGGGCGGCGCAGCCGGAGGCGCTGGAGCCGCTGCCGGAGCTGCCGGCGCTGGACGAGGCGGGGCTGGTGCCGGGGCGGCCGCGGGCGTCGGCGTCGCCGGTGCCCAGGCGGCGGGACGGGTGGTGGCTGCCGGGGCGCGCGTGTCCGGCGAGTCGCCGACCACCGCGCCCTCCGACGATCGGAGGCCCGCGCCGCGTCCGACCCGAACCGCTCCCCACCAGCGGCGCCGGGACCCTAAGCAGGGAGGCGACGGTGGCCGCTGAGCGCAGCGAGCGGATGTACCGCTTCGAGCCCCTGGACACCTCGGGGGTGTTCCTCGGCCTGGGCCTGGTGCAGTGCGCGGTGCTGGGCGCAGGCATGCTGGGCGGGGTCGGCTCCCTCACCGCCGGGGTGCCGCTCGGCCTCGCCGTGGTGCCCGTCGCCGTGGCCCTGGCCGTCGCCTTCGCCCGCGTCGGTGGCTACCACGCTTGGGAGTGGCTCCTGCTCGGGGCGTCGTGGGCGGGGATGCGCCTGGGTCGCGGCTCGAGGTGGTTCGCCCGCCTCCCCCTGGTCGACGACGGCGAGTCCGCTGCCCCCCTTCCCCCCTGCCTGGGCGGGTTGTCGGTGATCGAGATCCCCTGGCGGGGGCGGCTGCGCGTCGGGGCGGTGCTCGACGGCGATCGCCACACCCTCACCGCCCTCGTCCGGGTGGCGGGAGCCCCCTTCGTTGTTGAGAGCCGTGCCGACCAGGAGCGGCTGCTCGCCGGTTGGGGCGACACCCTCAACCAGTTCGCCACCGAGCGCAGCTCGGTCGTGCACCTGTCCTGGTCGGACTTCGCCCGCCGCTCTGGGCTGTCCGAGCATCGGGCGTGGCTGGCCGAACAGGCCCCGGCAGCACCGCATCCCGAGGCCGCCGCCTCCTACGCCGAGCTGGTGGCCGACGCCACCACCACTGCCACGGCCCACGACGCGGTGGTGAGCATCACCGTGGCCCGTGACCGCCTCGGGCGCCGCAATGCGGCGAGCGACGGCGACGCCGCCTTGTCCCGAGCCCTGTCGACGGCCACCGAGGCGCTGCTGCGGGCGCTGCGCGCCGCCGGCCTCGACGCTGGTGACCCCCTCGACGTGGCCGAGGTCCGCCGGCTACTGCGCACCCGCATCGACCCCGCCGCCGCCCAGCCCCGGCTGGTCGGCGGGCGCTTGGTCGAGCGCCTGGGCCTGGTCAGCTCCGCCTCTGCCGGGCCCCTGGTGCTGGAGACGTCCTGGCGCCAGGTCCACGTCGACGGTGCCTTCCACCGCAGCTGGTGGGTCGCGTCCTGGCCCCGCCTGGCCGTCCCGCCGTGCTGGCTGGAGCCGTTCCTCACCGGGGCCGGCGTCACCCGCACCATGACCGTGATCTTCAGCCCGGTCGGGCCCTACTCCTCGCGTCGGCGCATCGAGAGGGATCTGGTCAAGCTCGAGTCCGACGCCGCCACCAAGGAGCAGCAGGGGCGGCGGGTCGACGCCCGTCACCGGCGGGCCACCCAGTCGTTGCTCGACCGGGAGGACGAGCTGGTGGCCGGCTACGCCGAGATGGCCTACCTCGGCCTGGTCACCGTGAGTGCCACCAGCGAGGAGGAGCTGGAGGACCACGGCGAGCTGGTGGAGCAGCTGGCCCGGGAAGCGGGCATGGAGCTTCGTCCCCTCGACGGCCGCCAGGATCTGGCCTGGGCCGCCGCCCTGCCCTTCGGGCTCGCCCCCAAGAGCCTGCTGGCCTGACGTGCGCCCCTCGCTGCGGCTGTCGTGGCACCGGGGGACCACGGCGCACCTGTGCAGCGCCTACCCCTTCTCGGTCCAGGCCACCTTCGGCTACCGAGGCCCCTACATAGGCCTCGACGTGCTCGCTGGCGGAGCGGAGTTCTGCTGGGACCCCTTCGAGGCCTATGCCACCGGCGCCGTGACCAACCCCAACTGCTGGGTGCTGGGCGAGCCCGGCAACGGCAAGTCCGCCCTGGTCAAGTGCCTGCTGTGGCGCATGGCCGGCGTCTACGGCAGCGGGGCCGGCGGCCGCTGGCTGGCCATCGCCGATCCCAAGGGCGAGTACGCCGGGCTGGCCGAGCGCCTGGGCCTGGCCGTGATCCGCCTCGCCCCCGGCGGCTCGGTGCGGGTCAACCCCCTCGCCCCCAGTCCGGCTGCCGGTGGCGAGGCGCACGACCAGGTGGTGCTGCGTCGGTCCGAGCTCGTCGCCGCCCTGGTGGCCACGGTGCTGGGCCGGCCCCTCACCCAATTCGAGGACGCCGTCGCCTTCGCCGCCATAGAGGAGCTGTCCCGCAGCCGAGGGGAGTCGACGCTGGCCGACCTCGCCGCCCTGCTGGCGGCGCCGAGCCCTGCGATGGTGGAGCGACTGCGCCGTTCGGCCTCGGAGCTGGCCGGCGAGCTGGCCACCCTCGCCTACGCCCTGGACAAGCTGGTGTCCCGGTCACTGCGAGGCATGTTCGACGGCCGCTCCACCGTGTCGGTGTCGGGGGACGGGCCGGGTCTGGTGCTCGACCTGTCGGCCATCCCGCTCGACTCCGATGCCCTGCCGCTGGTCATGGTGGCCGCCGCCGGGTGGCTCTCCCACCTCCTGGCCGTTCCCGGCCCCCAGCGGGTCCAGGTCCTCGACGAGGCGTGGGCGCTGCTCGGCAACCGCCACACCGCCGGCTACTTGCAGTCCTGCTTCAAGCTGGGCCGGACCTACGGGGTGGCCAATGTCTGCGTCGCCCACCGCCCCTCGGACCTCGGCGCCCAGGCGGACGACGGGACGGCCACGGCCAAGATCGCCGCCGGACTGCTGGCCGACGCCGCCACCACCGTCGTGCTCCGCCAGGCCCCCGACCAGCTCGAGGTGGCCGCCCGCAGCTTCGGGCTGACCGAGCCCGAAAGGGCAATCGTGGGCCACCTGGCCCGGGGCCGGGCGCTGTGGAAGGTCGGAGGGCGCAGCGCCGTGGTCCACCACGTCCTCAGCTCGACCGAGCTGGTCCTGTGCGACACCGACGCCGGCATGGCCGGCACCCGCCAGCCGCCCGCCACGCCCCACGGCGACCTCGCCTCGGCGGCGGTGGCGTGAGCGGTGTTCGACCGGGACCGCATCATCGCCGAGGTCGACCTCCCCTCGCTGGCCGACGAGCTCCTCGGGCCTCGCAAGGGCACTGGGCCCTCGGGCACCTGGACCTGCCCGAGCCCGACGCATGCCCAGACCGGCCGGACCCCGCCGCTCAGCATCTTCCGCAGTCACCGAGGCGAGCAGCGCTGGACCTGCCACGGCTGCGGGGCGAGGGGCACGGCCATCGACCTGGTGATGGTCACCCGGGACTGCGACGTGCGAGACGCCCTCGGCTTCCTGGCCGGCCGGGCAGGCGTCCGCGAGGACGTGCGGCCTTCGCTGCCGGCTCGGAGCAGGAAGGTGAGCGAGCATCAGGTTGGCGGTCTCGACGAGCTGGAGAGCTACGTTCAGGAGTGCGCGGCCCGGCTCTGGCGCTCCGATGGTCGGCAGGTGCGACGCTGGCTCACCGTTGACCGGGGCCTGCCCGAGGAGGTGCTGCGAGTCAACCTGGTCGGCGCCGACCCTGGCCCACGACGGCAATGGCGTCCGCCTGGGGTTCCCCGGGTGGCGGGTGCCGTCCTGCCCGCCCTCGAAGCGGACAGGGCGGTCTACGCCCAGATCCGTCGCCTTCGCCCACCCGCCGGCCAGGCCCGCTACCTGAACGTCTCGGCCTCGCTGGCCGCCAACCCCCGCATCGCCGTCTGCCGACCGCCCGGTCCAGCACGAGGGTGCGCGGTGGCGGTCACCGAAGGCATCATCGACGCTCTGTCGGCTGCGGCAGCCGGCTACGAGGCGATTGCCGTGCTGGGCGCGGGCCTGGCCGACGAGGCGATTGCGGAACGCCTGCGCCAGCTGCCCGGCCGCCTGGTCGTCGCCTTCGACGGCGATCTCGCCGGTGCCGCAGGGGCGACGCGCCTCTGCGCCCTCATGGCCGAGCGTGGACGCGACGCCGATCGCCTGCACGTTCCGGCGGCACTCGGCGATCTCAACGCCTGGATGCTGGCAACGCCCGACTGGCCAAGCGTGCTCGGTCAGGCCGTGCGCGACGGCGTGCGGAGCTGTCGCCGCGCCCAGGCACTTGAGCGGATCTGAGAGATCCGAGCGCCTGCCGGGGCTTAGGACGCATGTGGAGCCCCGCAGCAGCGTCGCCGAAGTCCTACTGCTCACCGTCGTGGCCGCCCTCGCCGGTGCTGGCGCCGTCGTCTGGGCCGGTGCGGCCCTGGCCGCTCAGCTCTCCGGCCACAGCCTTGACGCCTCCTTCGCCGACGCGATGGCGGCGGCGCAGGGTCTGCCGGGCGCGCTCGGCGACCCCCGCCAGGCCTGGCCCCCTGCGGCCCGGGCGAGCCTTCCGGGGCCCGGCTTGTACTGGTCGGCCACCACCGCTGTGGCACTGGCCGGTGTCGGCCTCGGTGGGGTCGGCCTTCGGTGGTGGGGCAAGTCCCGGGTAGGCACGGCTCGCCGCCGCCCGCTCGGCGTGGACGCGAGGGCTCGCTTCGCCACTCGAGGCGACCTCGCTCCCTTGATCGTGCGCCGTGCGCAGCCCGGGCGGCTGATCCTCGGCTCCTGCGCTGGCCGGCTGGTGGCCACTGAGGACGCCGCCGCCCGACGGCGCCGGGGCCGGCGTCAGGGTGACCGGGGGGCGGTCGCCCTGGTCGGGCCGTCCCGTTCCGGCAAGACCACTGCCGCCATCTCGGCCATCCTCGAATGGGACGGCCCGGCCGTGCTCAGCTCGGTCAAGGCCGACCTGCTGGGGGCCACGAGAGGCTGGCGCAGCCGCCAGGGCGAGGTCCGCGTCTACGACCCCACCGCCACCACCGGCGTCTCCTCGGCCTCGTGGTCGCCGCTGCAAGCAGCGGGCACGGTGGTCGGCGCCCAGCGGGCGGCCCGCAGCCTCTGCGACGCTGCGCCCCGCAGCGGCGTCGAGGGCGGCATGGACTTCTGGCTCGCTCAGGCGGAGATCCTGCTGTCCGGGTTGCTCTTCGTCGCTCACCGCATGCACAAGGACATGGCCACGGTGGCCGAGTGGGTGATGGTCCAGGACCGCCCCGGTCCCCACGGTGCCGGCGAGGTCCGCACGCTGTTGGACATCCTCCACGCCGACGCCAATCCGGTTGTGGCCGGCGGGGCCAGGGAGGCGTCCCGGGCACTGGTGAGCATCTGGGAGATGGAGGAGCGCACCCGCTCCTCGGTCTACGCCACCGCCCAGACCGTCGTGTGGGCTTGGGCCGACCCCGGCGTGGCCGCCGCTTCCCGGGGCCCGTCGCTCACCCTCGACTGGCTGCTGGCCAAGGACAAGGCCAACACCGTCTACCTCTGCGCCCCCATCGAGGACCAGCAGCGCCTGGCCCCAGCCTTCGGGGGCCTGCTCAACGACCTCATCAAGCAGGCCTACCTGCGGGTGGCAGCCACCGGCAAGCCGCTCGATCCGCCGCTGCTGGTGGTCATCGACGAGGCCGGCAACACCCCGCTGCGGGCCCTGCCCGAGTACGCCTCGACCCTGGCCGGCCTGGGCGTGGTGCTGGTCACCATCTGGCAGTCCCTGGCCCAGCTCCAGGCCGCCTACGGGCGCCAGGCCGACACCATCTTGACCAACCACCTCTCCAAGGTGTTCTACGCCGGGCTGTCCGACCCGGCCTCGCTGCGCTACGTGGCCCAGGTGCTGGGCGACGAGGAGGTCGAGGTGCGCAGCCGCTCGGCCGACGAGTCCTCGTGGGGAAGAGCCAGCGTGCAGTTGGCCACCACCCGGGTGGCCCTGGCTCCCGCCCATGCCCTGCGCCAGATGCGCCCCGGCGACGCCTTGTTGATCCACGGCACCCTGCCGCCCGCCCAATTGCGCACCCGCCCCTACTACTGCGACCGCCGCCTGGCCTGGCGCGCTGCCCAGGCGCCTAAGGCGAGCGAGCCCGAGCTCGGCTCGAACCACGACTGAGAGGTGACCATGGAACCGACCCTGCGACCCGCCGACCCTGAGGCCCCCACCGCAGCCTGCCCGGCTGGCCACGTCGCCGCGCCGGCCGGCCTGTGGCAGGGCCGACCGATGGAGGTGGTCTACGACCCCTCCCGCCACGACGTGGCATTCGTGCGCGGAGTCCCGGCCGACAAGCGCCTGGCCGGCCAGCTCCGGTCCTGTGGCTACGAGCGAGCCGCTGGCGACGGGGCCAGTGAATTGTGGGTGCGCGACCGCGCCGTGGCCGCCACCGCCGCCCTCTACCGGACAGGACGGTCGAGCGTCAGCCGCGCCGGCCTGGGGATCGCCTGATGGTGGCCGAGCGCGTGAGCCTCCTCCCCGTCGCCGACGACGATGACGCCGTCGTCGTCTGCGTGGACGGCTGGCCGGTGTTGTTCGTGCGTCGGTCCACCGGCGAAGTTGCCGTCAACGACTTGCGAGCGAGCCGCAGCTTCGCCCGCCCGGCCGTGGCGGCCTCGCTGGCCGGTGCTGACGGCGCGGTCACCGTGTCGGGCACCAGTGCGAGCCGCGCCCTGGTGCTCGTCGGTGGGCGGCCGCTGGCCACGGTGGTGCTCGACCCCAACCTCCCCACCCACGCCGATGTGGTGGTCTGCGATCCGGCCAGCGGCGTGGCCCTGTTGGAGGTGGGCGTGCGCTACCGCCAGGTCGACGACGGCGGCATTCCCGGGCCCGGCCTGTGCTCGGGCTAGCCTCGTGTCCGGCGATCGACGCGCACGCCAGGCACAGCTCAGCCTCTTCGATGCGCTCCCTGAGGCGGGGCCAAACCCCGATCCACCCAAGGAGGAGCGTGGTGAGCGACCAGATCGCCAACCCGACCCAGGACCCCGAGTTAGCGGCCTACTACTCGGTGCTGGCCGAGGCGGCGACGCAGGGCAACCGCCTGGCCGAGGAGCCCTCGGAGCACGAGGTGGCGGAGTTGCTGCGCCGCAGGGGAACCCTGCCGACGCCGGCGGCCATCGAGACCTGGTACCAGGCGGAGGATCTCGCCAGGAGGGCGACGACCGACCGGTAGCGTTCCGGCCCGCCGGCCAGGGCGACCTGGCCCCGGCGGGAGCGGCGGCCAAGCTGGCGGCCAACCTCGAGGCGCTGGAGGTCCTCGCCCACCTGGGCGACGGCCAACGCCCGGCCACAGCCGACGAGCAGGCGGTGCTGGCCCGCTGGTCGGGCTGGGGAGCCGTCCCCCAGCTCTTCGACGAATCCGCCGAGGGGCTGGACGAGCAGCGAGTCCGGGCACGAGCCCTGCTGGGCAGCGACAGGGCGTGGGCCGCCGCCCGGCGCAGCACTCTCAACGCCCACTACACCTCGGCCGAGGTCGTGAGCGCCATCTGGGCGGCGGTGGGTGAGCTGGGCTTCGAGGGGGGAGCGGTGCTCGAGCCCGGGTGCGGCTCGGGCAACTTCTTGGGCTTTGCTCCCGAGGGCTGCCAGCTCACCGGGGTGGAGCTCGACCCCACCACCGCAGCGCTGGCCCGCCACCTCTACCCCGGAGCCGCGGTGCACGCCGGGCGATTCGAGGACTTCGACGCGCCCGAGGCGAGCTTCGACCTGGCCATCGGCAACGTCCCCTTCGCCAAGGTCACCCCGCACGACCCCCGCCACAACCGGGGACGCCACGCCCTGCACAACTACTTCCTGCTCAAGGCCCTGCGCCTGGTCCGTCCCGGCGGCCTGGTCGCCATGCTGACCTCCCGCTACACCCTGGACGCCCGCAACCCGGCGGCCCGCCGGGAAATGGCCGGCCTGGCCGACCTGGTGGGGGCCCTGCGCCTGCCCGCCGGGGCCTTCTGGGAGTCGTCGGGGACCAAGGTGGTGACCGACCTGGTGGTCCTGCGCCGCCGGGACCCGGCGCTGGAGGCGAGCGGCCCGGCCTGGGCCCTGTCGGTGCCCGTGCCCGTAGGCAACGAGGCCGAGTCGGTGGCGCTCAACGAGTACCTCGCCGCCCATCCCGAGGCGGTGGTCGGCCGCCTGGCGACGGGTCGGGGGATGTACCGGGACCACGAGCTGACCGTCGAGGCCGACGGGCCGCTGGCCGAGCGCCTCCAAGTCGGCCTGTCCGCCCTGGTGACCGGGGCGAGGGAGCGGGACTGCACCTACATCCCTGCCTCCCGACGTGCGTCGACGGCCTCCTTCCTGGCGAAGCCCGGCGTCCCCCAAGGCCAGGAGGGGAGCTTCGTGGCCCAGCCCGGCGGACGCTTCTGTCGGATCGAGCACGGCCAGGCACTGCCCTACCGCCCGAGAGCCGCCGGCGACGGCCCCGAGCTGGCCCGGCTGGTCGGCCTGCGGGACGCGGCGCGCACCGTGCTCGCCGTGCAGCTGGCGGACGGCGGCGACGAGGACCTGGCGGCCGCCCAGGCCACGCTTGCGTCCCGCTACGGCGACTACCGCCGCCTCTACGGGCCCCTCAACCGCTACCGCCTGGTCCGCACCGGCCGGGTGGACCCCGAGTCCGGCGAGGAGCAGCTTCGCCGGGTCCGTCCGCGGATGGGGGGCTTCCGGGACGACCCCGACTGGCCTTTGGTCGCTGCCCTGGAGGTCTTCGACGACGAGACCCAGCGAGCCGCGCCGGCGGCCATCTTCAACTCCCGGATCATCGCTCCGCCGCCCGCGCGCCTGGGGGTGGAGACCGGCGCCGAGGCCGTGGCCGTCTGCCTGGACGAGACGGGCACGGTGTCGCTGGAGCGGGTCGCCGAGCTGTTGGGCTGCGACGCCGAGGCCGCCCGGTCCGAACTGGGCAACCTGGTGTGGGAGGACCCGGATTCAGGTGAGTTGGTGCCGGCGTCCCGCTACCTGTCGGGCAACGTCCGGGCCAAGCTTGAGGTGGCGAGGTCGGCGGCGGCGGTCGACGGGCGCTTCGCCGCCAACGTGGCTGCCCTGGAGGAGGTGCTGCCCCGCCAGCTCGAGCCGAGCGAGATCACCGCCCGGCTGGGGGTCCCGTGGATCCCCGCCGCCGACGTGGAGTCTTTCTGCGCCGAGGTGCTGGGCGCCGAGGTCGACGTCGAGCGCCTGGCCGGCATCGGGCGCTGGGCGGTGGCGTTGCGAGTTGGCAGCCGGCACTCGGTGGCCCTCAGCTCGGAGTGGGGGACGAGCCGGGCCGACGCCATCACCTTGCTCGACGCCTCGCTGAACCAGCGCCTGCA